>CAZOON010000329.1:0-2451 GCA_964581445.1 uncultured Halanaerobiales bacterium
CTTAAATATATTTATTGTTAAATTGAATTATTTATGCGGGGTTAATAAACATTTATTTTAATCGATTATATCATATATTAATTCATTTTTATGGGCTGGTTTTTTTGAAATAATAAATGCTCTTTTTAATCTTTCTGCAGCCTCATTTCTTAATAATTCATTATTTAAATGTAATTCTGCCAGAACATCTCCTGAATCAACCTTATCACCAACTTTTTTATTTAAAACAACTCCCACTGCAGGATCAATATTATTATTTTTAGTTTCTCTACCAGCGCCAATATTCATAGCAATAAGACCAATTTCTCTGGCATCAATTTTTTTTACATATCCATCTTTATTACTTTTTATTTCATATATTATTTTAGCCTCAGGAAGCAAACTTAAATTTTCAATTACCCTGGCATCACCATGTTGAGCAGCAATAATATCAGCAAACTTCTGAAGGGCCCTGCCACTATCTAAAATTTCTTCTACCATTTTATAGGCCTTATTAAAATCATTTGTTTTACCGGAAATTATCATTAATTCTGCAGCAAGTGTTAAAGATAATTCTTTTAAATCTTTTGAACCCTTACCCTTTAAAGTTAAAATAGCCTCTTTTACTTCCAGTGCATTACCTACATACTTCCCCAGTGGTTGCTCCATATTTGTTATTACTGCAATAGTTTTTAATTTAAGCTGTTTCCCAATATCAACCATCGCCCTGGCAAGTTCTTTAGACTTCTCTCTCTCCTGCATAAACGCACCACTACCTGTCTTCACATCCAAAACCACACCCTTTGCCCCGGCAGCAATTTTCTTACTCATAATACTGCTGGCAATAAGGGGTATAGAATCAATTGTAGCTGTCACATCTCTTAATGCATATAATTTTTTATCTGCAGGAGTTAAGTTACCTGATTGGGCAATTATTGCGGCTCCATGATTATTTATATTTTCTAAGAATTCATCTCTACTTAAATTTGTCTTGAAACCAGGTATAGATTCAAGTTTATCTATTGTCCCTCCTGTATGGCCTAAACCCCTACCAGACATTTTAGGCATTTTTACACCTGCTGCTGCAACCAGAGGTACAAGGACCAGGCTTGTTTTATCCCCCACCCCTCCTGTAGAATGTTTATCTACATTTATACCTTCTAAAAAACTAAAATCAATTCTTTCTCCTGATTCTGCCATAAACATTGTTAGATGGGCAATTTCTTCCTTATTCATACCTTGAAAAAAAACAGCCATAGCCCAGGCAGACATCTGGTAGTCAGGAACATCTCCCTTTACATAAGCATCTATCAAATATTTTATTTCTTCAGCAGATAAACTCTTACCCTCTCTTTTTTTATAAATAATATCATAGGCCCTCAATCAAATCACCCCTTTTACAATAATTTTAAAATACCATGTATAAGACGTTTGAATTGTGGTTTAACCTTTTTACTTATTTTAATCACTTCTTCATGGTTTAAAGGTTTAGATAAAATACCAGCAGCCAAATTTGTAATACAGGATATACCCAAAACTTCAACCCCCATATGCCTGGCAACAATAACTTCTGGTACAGTAGACATTCCCACTGTGTCTGCACCAATCCTTTCCAGAAATCTTATTTCTGCTGGAGTTTCATAACTTGGACCTGATAGTGCAGCATAAACCCCTTTATTACATTTTATTCCTTCTTGCAATGCAGCCTTTTCTGCAATTGCAATTAATTTTTTGTTATAGGCTTCTGTCATATCTGGAAAACGAGGTCCGAGTTCAACTATGTTATCACCACGCAGAGGGTTTTCACCCATTAAATTTATATGATCACTTATAATCATAAATTGCCCTGCTTTAAAACTATGATTAATACCACCAGCTGCATTTGTTATTAACAACTTTGAAATACCAAGTAATTTCATTATTCGCACAGGATATACAAGTTCTTGCATAGAATATCCTTCATAATAATGTGAGCGTCCCTGCATGGCTACCACATTTTTACCATCAAGTTCTCCGAAAATAAGTCTACCAGCATGTCCTTCAACACCTGAAACAGGAAAATGAGGTATTTTTTCATATTCCACAATTATACTATTTTTTATATCTTCTGCCATAACCCCTAATCCCGAACCAAGTATAAGACCTATATCAGGCTCATAATTAATAAATTTATTAATATATTTGATTGAATCATTAAATTCCTCATTTATCATAATAATCCCCCCCGTACTTTACTTCACTTTATTGTATTATAAATCACCATAATTTTCAATTGCTCAATAATTATATAATATTCCTTATATAATATTTGTCGTTTATTTGTCTTTATAAAAATAGACATTTAATATTAAATCAAGACGTTTACTCTTTTCTAAAATCTTTTTATTATTAAATATATCCTCAACATTACTTGCATATTCTTTTAAATCATCCCTTACCAACTCTATCATCATTTTAATATCTTTTTTTTCT
>CAZOON010000330.1:0-314 GCA_964581445.1 uncultured Halanaerobiales bacterium
ATAGCTATCGCTTCATTAAAATACTTTATACTACTTACAATTTTGTTTTTATCAATTTCTTTAGCCATCATTGCTTGAATAATTAAACTTTTATAGTTTACATCAATATTAGTTAAAATAAGTTTTTTATATTTAACAAAATAAATATCACTCTGGCTAAAATCATTAATAAGGTTTTCACATTTATTTAGAAAATCTTTATCATTTATTAATCTGAGATAATCTTCCTTTAAATCTTCACAGCTTAATGTAAAAGCATCTGCAAGAAAACAACCCCCAAAGTCATTATCTCCAAACCATTTTGTTGGAGTATC
>CAZOON010000330.1:324-2426 GCA_964581445.1 uncultured Halanaerobiales bacterium
TTTTTCCAACCCTTTCTTTAAATTAATTTATCCTAATCCCAATATTTCTACTGCCTTTACTAAAATCCATGTTATCCAGTTAGATCCCGCACCAACACTTGTCCAGGTTGCATCTGGTCCGGCACCTACTAATTGTCCAGCCTTTGTAAAGTAAGGAGCTAGATCACCAGCAACATATAATGAAATTGTAAATATTATAACACCTGCAATTATTCCATAAAATATATTACCTTTTTTTAGAAAAGGCATACACATAGAAATTAAAAACGGAGTAGCAATTGCCAGGTCAGCAACAGGTAAAACATGATTTCCGGGAAGAATTAAAGCTAAAACTAAAACTATCGGAATTAATAGAATTCCAGTTGCAAGTACACCTGGAAATCCTACAAGCACGGCAGCATCCAATCCAATATATACATCTTTATTAAATTTACTGGCCATCCAATCCCTGATTGATTCAGAAATAGGTGTTAAACCTTCCATTAATACACTCAACATTTTGGGGAATAATACGAGCACTGCAGAAATAGAAACTGCTGTAGATAATATTTGTTTTAATGGAAGTCTACCCAGGATTCCAAAAATTACACCAATTATTAGACCCATAATAACTGGCTCACCATATATACCTAATTTATTTTTTATGGTATCTGGATTTAAATTAATATTTTTAATGCCAGGAATATGATTCAATACTTTTCCTAATACTACACCGATAGGAGCCCATAATGCTGCATTACCATGAGTTATACTTATTCCAGGAAGCTCAAAATGTTCTTGAATTTTTGGAGCTGTCCAATCAGCTATTTTAATAATAATAATTTCATTTATAGCAAATGCGACTAATCCCAGTGGAATACTTTCTGTCATTGCATAAACAGCAACACCACTTATTCCCCAGATCCAATAATTTAAAATATCAACACATAGAGTTTTTGTTGTTTTAGTAATTAACATTAATATATTTACTAATAAACCAACTGGTATAAAAAATACTGCAATAGCACTACTCCAGACAACAGTTAAAAGCGTAAAAACTCCAGCATCAACAATTGATAGACTTCCTCCCCAGTTCTGTATAATACTTTGTGTTGCAGGCATAACACCATTACCAAAAATATTCACCATAGCATTTAAACCTACAAGTCCAATACCAACCAAAACAGATGATTTTAATGCTGTTGATAATTTAGTACGGGCAATAATTGAAATTATAAATATCGCTAATGGAACTAAAACATATGAATCTAGTTTCCCCACCCAAGCAAATATAGCTATAAATGCATTCATTATTTTCCTCCTTAGTATTGAATTTACCCAAGATTATTTTGTAATTCTGATAATATTTCTTCTTTCACTTTCTCTACACCTACGCCTGTTAAAAAAGGCATTCCATTAATAACATTTACACCATCAATACTGGCTTTAGTTGAAGCTATAACAATATCCGGTTTAAAACTTTCATAACATGAACAGGCTTCAATAACTTTAGCAGTATTTGTGATTACTTCATAACCTTCCTTTTCAATAATTGTTTTTGCCTTTGTAGCAACCATACTACTTGTAACTCCTCCAGTACCACATAAGGTAAGTAATCTCACCTTTTTCATTAAGATATTTCACCTCCTTTTCCTTAATTATTAATATTGTTAATTAAAATATTTTGTATTTTTTCCGGACTTTTGTATGTTTTCATTTTTAATAAAAGCCCTGGTTTTTGAAATAGTTCAATCATTTTTTGTACAACTTTTAATTGTTGTTTACTATTTTTTATAGCCAATAAAAATACTATATCGACATTAATTTCCTGATTGGGGTCATCCATTTGTCTAAAAATAATTGGCTTACTTAATACAGCAATCGCAATAGCAGATTTATTCACAAATTCTGAATCAGTATGTGGTATTGCAACTTTAACATCCTTAGATAAAAGGGCTGTTGGAAACTCTTTTTCACGTTTAATAACAGCCTGACAAAAAGTATCTTTAACATAATCTCCTTTTTCCAGTAATAAACTTAACTCTTTTATAATTTCAGAACTATTATTAAAATCTAGATTTGTTAAAATTTTTTAGTTACATATCATATCCGTCGAACTATAA
>CAZOON010000331.1:0-2419 GCA_964581445.1 uncultured Halanaerobiales bacterium
TATATTTATATCAAGCAATAACTAAAGACGGAAAAAAATATACTGGTAAATTGAAGGGGTATGAAAATGATGAAATTTTATTAGAGATAAAAAAAGGAGTGATTAAACTTCCATTAAATAAGATTGCTGATGCTTATCTGACAGTAGACTTTTAATTACAGGAGGAATTTTAATGAATCTTGATTTTTTACATGCCCTTGATGATATTGAGAGGGAAAAAGGCATACCTAAAAATATTTTGCTAGAAGCAATAGAAACTGCCTTACTATCTGCTTATAAAAAAGATTTTGGATCAAAAGAAAATGTTCGTGTTGAAATTATGGAGAAAAGCGGAGAAGTAAAGGTCTATTCACAAAAAAAAGTTGTTGAAGAACTTATTAATGATAAATTTGAGATAAATTTAGAAGAGGCTCAAATGATTAATGATGATGTTAAACTGGATGAAATAATTGAAATTGAGGTTACCCCTGAAAATTTTGGGAGAATAGCTGCTCAAACTGCAAAACAGGTTGTTATGCAAAGAATTAGAGAAGCTGAAAGAGATGTTATATATGAAGAATACAAACAAAAAGAAGGAGAATTAATTACTGGAAGCATTCAAAGATTTCACAATAATAATGTTTTAATAGATATGGGAAGAATTGAAGCTTTACTTCCTCCTACTGAGCAAATTGCTGGAGAAGTCTATGAAATGGGTAAGAGAATAAAATTATATGTTGTTGAAGTTAATACTACAACAAAAGGACCTAAAATTTTAGTATCTCGTACTCATCCGGGTTTGTTAAAAAGGTTGTTTGAACTTGAAGTTCCGGAAATTTTTGATGGAATAGTTGAAATAAAGGCTGTAGCGCGTGAAGCTGGGCAGAGATCTAAAATGGCTGTTTTTTCACGAAACGAAAATATTGATCCTGTTGGTGCCTGTGTTGGTCCAAGAGGAATGAGAGTTCAATCAGTTGTAAATCAACTTAATGGTGAAAAAATAGATATTATTGAATGGGCTGAAGATCCAGGAGATTTAATTGCTAATGCTCTCAATCCTGCAGAAGTGATAAGGGTTGAAGTTGATGAGGAGAATAAGGAAGCTAAGGTTATTGTGCCTGATTTTCAATTATCTTTAGCTATTGGGAAAGAAGGGCAAAATGCTAGATTAGCTGCAAAATTAACTTCCTGGAAGGTTGATATTAAAAAAGAATCAGAAATGGTAGACGAATAGGGGAGGCGATAAAAATGAAGAAGAAGATTCCCATTCGTAAATGTATTGGTTGTGGTCAAAGAAAAAGTAAATTTGAATTAATTCGTATAGTTAATAATCAGGATCAAATTGTAATTGATCCCAGTGGCAAACTGCCGGGACGTGGTGCCTATATATGTCCTGATAAAGATTGTTTAGAAAAGGCACGGAAAAAAAATAGCCTCGATGCAGCACTAAAGACTAAAGTATCCGGGGATGTTTACCGGAGATTATTAGAGGAGATTGATATGAAATGATTTAATATTTTTGGAGGTGTAAGTATGGGTAAAATAAGAATTTATAAATTGGCGAAAGAGCTAAATATACAGAGTAAGGAATTGGTGGATATTTTGCAAGATTTAGATATAGATGTAACAAGTCATATGAGTACCATTGAAGACGAAACTGCTAAATTAATAAGAGATATGTATAAAGATGATAAAAAGAAAGATGATAAAAAAAATGCTGAGTCTGAAAAAAAAGAGCAAGAAATTGATGAAAAGCATATTGAAGAAGAAGAGGAAAATGGAGAAATATTAAGAATAACAACACCAATTACAGTGAAGGAATTAGCTGAATTAATTGAAATTGGGTCAAATAATATTATTAAATCTTTAATAGGTTTAGGTGTTATGGCAACTGTAAATGATCCAATTGATGATGATTTGCTAGAAATTTTAGCTGATGAATTAAATTTTAATTATACATTAGATTCATCTGATTTGAAGGAAGATTTTGTTATAGAGAGAGTCCAGGAAGAACAAGATGATGAGGAAAATTTAAAACTGCGTCCTCCAATAGTAACAGTTATGGGCCATGTTGATCATGGTAAAACTACTTTGCTTGATGAAATAAGAAAAACACGTGTGACTGAAACTGAAGCTGGTGGTATAACTCAGCATATTGGTGCTTATCAAGTGGAAATAAATAATAAAAATATTACATTTATAGATACCCCGGGACATGAAGCCTTTACTGAAATGAGAGCAAGAGGTGCTCAGGTTACAGATATTGCTGTATTAGTTGTTGCTGCTGATGATGGAATAATGCCACAGACTATTGAAGCAATTAATCATGCTAAAGCAGCCAATATACCTATTATTGTTGCAATTAATAAAATTGACAAGGCAAATGCACAACCAGAAAGGGTTAAGCAGGAATTAACAGAATATGGTCTGGTTCCAGAAG
>CAZOON010000332.1:0-2411 GCA_964581445.1 uncultured Halanaerobiales bacterium
AAGATGTTAAAGAAGAAGTAAAAGAAATTGAAGATGAAGTAGGGGCTGTTGATGCCATTGTGGACATTGTGGGCTCGGTTATTGGACTGGAGTTGCTGGGTGTGGAAAGGATTATTGCCTCTCGTCTTCATATTGGTACAGGTTTTGTTCATTGTGCACATGGTAAGATGCCAGTGCCTGCACCTGCCACCATGGAGATACTTGAGGGTCTGCCTGTTTATTCTACAGGTATAGAGTCAGAGCTTGTTACACCGACAGGGGCAGCCATTATTGCCACTCTGGCAGAAGAATTTACTAATAGACCTGAAATGGAGATAAAAAAGACTGGATATGGTGCAGGGACAAGGGAGCTTGAAATACCAAATTTATTGAGGATTAACCTTGGCCATTTTAAATCAAAAAAAAAAGTGAAGTCATAAAGGTAATTGAAAGCAATATTGATGATATGAATCCTGAGTTTTATGATTATGTTATGGATAGGCTTTTTAAAGCAGGTGCACTTGATGTATATTTTAGCCCGATACAGATGAAAAAGAACCGTCCGGCAATTAAATTAAGTGTTATCTTAAAGGAAGAAGATGAAGAGGATATAGTTAAGATATTGCTACAGGAGACAAGTGCACTGGGGGTAAGGGTTTTTGAACAGCTTTATCGCTATAAATTATCCAGAAGGACTGAGGAGATTGAGAGCCCCTGGGGTGCAATCAGGGTCAAGGTTGCAGAAGAAGACGGGAAGATACTAAATGTAGCACCTGAATATGATGATTGTAAAAAAGCTGCAGCAGAGCATAAGGTAGCACTGCAGGATGTTTATCAATATGCGAAAGAAAAAGTTAAGTAATAATAATAAATATTTATATATATAATATTTTTTACCCTGGATTTTTTTATTCCAGGGTTTTTTGTATTTTAAACTTTTGGTTAAAAGTGGCTTCTAATTATGTAAATATTAGACTATAGCATAGTAGATTAACATGGGAAAATATGGTAATATATGAGTAATTATATTTCTAAGAGAGGAAAAATCATGAATGTAGAAGATAGAAAGAAAATAAAATTGACAAAAAATCAGATATTAATATTAAAACTTCTGGCAAAAGGTATGACTGAAAAAGCAATTGCATATGAAATAAATAAAAGTATTAATACTGTTAAGTATCATAAGAAAGAGATCTTCAAAAAACTGAATTCTTCTTCCAGTAGAGAGGCTGTAATAAAAGCCTTAAAATATAAATTAATTTCTATGAAAGAAATAGATATTTAATGAAACTACCTAAAAATGCAGTGGACAAAATATGGTAAATTTTGCTATTATATTACTAATAACTTCCCAGGGAAGGAAATTATGAAGAAAGGAGTGTTTATATGGAAAATGTAATGAATATGAGTAAAGGCATGATAGGATTATCTGAAGAAGAGATGATGGAAGTTGATGGGGGAGCATTTGCAATGGATACTGGTTTGTTAGGAGGTATAATATCAGGAATTCTTGAAGAAAAAGCCAGGCGTAGAATTGCAGCTAAAAAAAGCAGAGAAGAGAAAGTATATTCTAAGCCAAATCCTTCATTACCTTCGTTATAAAACAATAGTTAACTGGATTTTGTATTAATTTAAGGAAGCAACATTGTTTGTTGCTTCCTTAAGTGATCCAACTCTTAGTACAGGCTCTTCTCCTTCATCAAGTTTATACTTATCAGCATTATAATTGATAATTAATTGCTCGTCTAATCCATCGAGAATATCCCAAGTACTCACTTTCGCTTCAAACACTTTTACTTCCACTTTGGAACCGGTCATTACAGTTGCCGTATCCATTGCAAATTCAGCTTTTGTTCCAACAGGAATACGTCTGATATTGTTAATTTCATAATTAATATCCTTAAACAAAGTATCCATATAAGGAATAAAAATGGTATCACGACTCACAATTCCCAGTTTCACGGCTTCCTTTTCCGTCAAGGTATCCGGAACAAATCCCTCTTTACGGACAACAGGCATTTTACTTGTCTGAATAAAATTCACCAAAGTGTCAAAATCCGGAGTATAAACACCGTGTTGCTTTTTGTACTCAACTTGCGCTGTTCTGATGTCTTTCAGTCGATTAATAACCTGCTCAAAACGAGCTTCTTGCTTTTTATCAAATTCAATCGGTTTTTGAATTCCTTTTACGATAAGATAGGCGAATAAAACAATAACTGCCAGTAGCGCGATTTGAATAAAAATGGTAATTGCTTTTTTCATTTCTTTATTTCTGTTTAATTTGTTAGCAAAATTAATATTTTTTAAGAAAAATCCTTAAATACTTTTTGTAATTTTAAAAAATGCTTGAAAACTTTTTATATCAACGGATCACAGAGCACTTTTCATATAGTCCAACGCAGGATCAGGACAAATTGTTGCATCTACCTTGT
>CAZOON010000333.1:0-2407 GCA_964581445.1 uncultured Halanaerobiales bacterium
CGGTTATCCCTATCTCAGGCACAGCTAAAAAAAGTCATTAAAGATAGAACTAATTACATAGGGCATTATAGAGAAATAAGGAGGAACATAATATGGAGGTATCTACAGAAAAATTAGAAGGAAATAAAGTTGAATTAAAGGTTGAAATTGAAGCTGAAAGAGTGAATAAAGCTTTAAATCAGGCATACAAAAAAGTAGTTAAAGAAGTTTCTTTACCTGGTTTTCGTAAAGGGAAGGTTCCACGTCATGTTTTAGAGGCAAAATATGGGATAGAGGTTTTATATAAAGATGCTCTTGATATTTTGATTCCTCAGGGCTATGATGAGGCAGTAAAAGCAGCAGAAATTGAACCTATTGCACAACCTGATATAGATGATTATCATATTGCTAAAGGTGAGGCAACCACATTTACAGCTATTGTAGAAGTTAAACCTGAGGTTAAGCTGGGTGAATATAAAGGATTGGGTGTAGAAAAAGAGGAAATTGAAGTAAAAGATGAAGAAATTGAAGCTGAGTTAAGTAGTTTACAGCAGAAACATAGCCAGTTAATATATACTGATAAAGAGACAGTTGAAGAAGGGGATTTTGTTATAATTGATTATGAAGGTAGAGTTGATGGAGAAACATTCCCCGGTGGTAGTGCAGAAGAATATAGTTTGGAAATAGGATCAGGTACATTTATTCCAGGTTTTGAGGATAAACTTATTGGTGCTAAAGTAGGAGAAGAGCTTGAAATTGAGCTAACTTTCCCTGAGGAATATCATGCAAGCGATCTAGCCGGGAAAGAAACAATTTTTACAGTAAATGTTAAAGAAATCAAAGAAAAGGTATTACCTGAATTAAATGATGATTTTGCTAAAGAATCCAGTGATTTTGAAACCCTGGCTGAATTAAAAGAAGATATAAAAGAAAAAGTAAGAAAGCGTCATAAAGAGGTCGTTGAAGAGGAATTTACAAATAATATAATTGAAAAAGCAGCTACTAATGCAGAAGTAGATATCTCTGAGATTTTAATTAATTCAGAATTGGATAAGGCCTTTCAGAATATGGAATATAATATATCTTCACAGGGCCTTAATGTAGATGATTACTTACAATATATGGGCATGGATAAAGACAGCTGGCGGGAGCAAAATTATAAGATGGCTGAAAAAAGAGCCAGAAACAATATTGTTCTTGAAGCAATTGCTGAAAAAGAGGATATTAAAGCCAGTGATGAAGAAATTGATGAACAGGTCGAGAAAATTGCTAAAGATACCGAACAGGACCTTGATAAAGTAAAAGCTATATTGCAAATGCAGGGACAATTAAATCAATTATCTCATGAAATTATGATGGAAAAGGCAGTTGATTTTTTAGTGGAAAATAATTAAAGGTTTAAATCTTAATATTTCGGGAATAATGTTTTACAGGAGGGATTACTATGAGTTTAATACCTATGGTGGTTGAACAGACTAATCGTGGAGAGCGTTCTTATGATATATATTCAAGATTATTAAAAGATAGGATTGTTTTTTTAGGTGATCAGGTAACCGATAATTTGGCAAATGTAGTAATTGCTCAATTACTTTTTCTTGAGGCAGATGATCCTGATAAAGATATATATTTATATATAAACAGTCCTGGAGGCTCTGTAACAGCCGCTCTGGCTATGTATGATACTATGCAATATATTAAACCCGATGTGGTAACAATTGGAATGGGTCAGGCAGCAAGTGCTGGGGCCCTCCTACTTGCTTCAGGAAGCAGTGGAAAGAGATATGCACTTCCGTATTCCAGGGTTATGATTCATCAACCTGCAGGAGGAGTACAGGGAAAAGCTACAGATGCAGAGATTCATATAAAGGAATTAATGAGGATTAGAGAAACGTTAAATGAAATTTTTAGTAAACATACAGGCCGTCCTAAAGAAGAGATTGAAAAGGATGTTGAGAAAGATTATTTTATGACAGCAGAAGAGGCTGTGGAATATGGTATTATAGATGAAGTCATTACTAGGAATGATCTTAAAGATAAGTAAGCTTTGAAGAGGTGGTATGATGTTTAAATTTGGAGATGAAAAAGGCCAGTTGAAATGTTCTTTTTGTGGTAAGTCTCAGGACCAGGTTAGAAAATTAGTAGCTGGTCCCGGGGTATATATTTGTGATGAATGTATTGAATTATGTAATGAAATAATTGAAGAAGAATTAAGTGATGAAATAGAATTTACACTTCAGACTATCCCTAAACCCCGGGAAATAAAAAATATTCTTGATCAATATGTGGTTGGGCAGCACAGGGCTAAGAAGTCACTTTCTGTTGCTGTATATAATCATTATAAGAGAGTAAATTCTGACATGAAAATAGATGATGTTGAATTAGAAAAAAGTAATATTTTAATGGTTGGTCCAACAGGTTGTGGTAAAAC
>CAZOON010000334.1:0-2397 GCA_964581445.1 uncultured Halanaerobiales bacterium
TTTTTTGATATTCTTTAAATAATGGATTCTGTAAAGCTTCTTTTAAACTCTTATCTTTAATGTTATCTACAGCAAAATGCACAAAAGCACAGGGCTCAACCTCACCTTTAGCATTTATATGAAAGTAGTTTTTTCCCCCTGCAATACAACCATTGGTATATGTCCCATCATTCCAAAAATCTGCCAAAAATATTGGCTTTCTATTTCTGATATCAGGAACTCTTCTGGCAAGCATCGCCCTCTGTTCAGGACTAACCATTAAATCAAGATCAGGTTTACGTCCTATTGGAATATAATGAAATGACCAGACATAAGTAACCCCTTTTTCCATTAACATATCTATAAAATCATCTGTAGCAAATAATTCTTCAGCATTATCTCGGGTTGCTGTTAGACTGGCTCCAAAAACTACACCATTTTTATGCAAGCGATCCATTGCTGCCATTACTTTCTTATATACACCTTTACCACGCCTATTATCGGTTGCCTCTTCATATCCTTCCAGACTAATAACCGGGCTAACATTACCTACTTTAACCATTTTTTCTGCCATCTCATCATCGATTAAAGTCCCATTTGTATACATCATAAAGCCTGCATCCTGATGTTTCTCAAAAATATCAAATAAATGAGGATATACTGTTGGCTCACCACCAGAAAGAACAAAAAAGTATATTCCAAGTTCTTTTGCTTCATTTATAAGTCTATCAATTGTTTCAAATTCCATTGTATCACTTTTATTATACTTTCCAGCCCAACAGCCTGTACAACTCAAGTTACATGCACTGGTTGGATCAAATAAAATTGTCCAGGGAACACTTACTCCAAGTTCTTCTGCCATTTTTTGCTGATAAGGAATACCCAGCAATGCAGAATTTATAAAAAAGTTCATAACAAGTCCTGTTTTATAGCTGGGTGCAATTTTTGTAAACTTTTTGACATATTCTTTAATAACCGGGCTTTTTTCATAATTTTCACGAATATTATTAATCGCATTATGATGTTTTTCAGTTATTGGCAATTTATCCACAAGATTAAGTACTTTAATAAAATTTTTTTCCGGGTCTTTGTCTACATAATTTATAGCCTGTTTTAATATTTGTTCAGCAGCAAGTTTTTTTGCAAAATTAAAATTGATACTCATTTTAACTGACCCCCTTTTCATTTTACTATAAACGATAAAATAAGTACTTATAAAAGTTTTTTGTGAAAACCCATCCCCCCTGTTTCTAATACTGACTGGTCAGTATTAATTATATACCAGCAAAAATCCAAAGTCAAGTTTAGAGAAATAAGTCGCGAAGCACTGTAGCTACACCATTATCATGATGTGGAGGTGCAATCATATCCGCCCTTTTTTTTACTCCTTCAGGGGCATTTTGAACTGCAATACCAAGCCCTGCCCATTCAATCATTTCCATATCATTCCATCCGTCACCAATAGCAACAACTTCTCCCTGTTTAATATTATGTTTTTCAGCCAATAATTTTAGGGCCTTACCCTTAGAAACCCCCGGGGCCATAAATTCAATGAACTTTTTCTTAGATTCAGTAATTGCAAGCCTGTCATAAAATTTTTGTCTGGATTCTTCTTTAAATTTCATTTTTTTCTCATAATCTTTTTCAATAAGCAAAAGTTTTGTTGGAGAACTTTTTATAAAAAAACTCAATTTCCCAACTTCTTTTGCCTTTACCCCTGATATCTTCTCATATATTTTACTCAGGTCATTATGTTTTTCTATATAAAGATTATCATCAAGATAGATATTTATATGCATATCACTTCTCTCAACATCCTGTATTAATTCACGGGCAACATTTTTTTCTATTGTCTGATGATAGATAAGTTTATCATTGAAAATATTTCTTACGTAGGCCCCATTATATGTAATCATAGGCCCATTTAAACCTAATTTCACGGCATAAGGAAGGGCTGATTGATACATTCTCCCGGTAGAAATAATCACATTTAAACCCATTTTTTTCAATTCGTTTATTACTGTTATTGTTTCATTTTCCAGTTTATGCTCTGTATTTAATAAGGTATCATCAAGGTCAAGAGCCACCAAGTTATATTTCATTTTTTATCCCATCCTTAATATATGTATTCTATTATATTAATTATATGAAAAAGCAGAGCAAAAATAAAGCCCTGCAGAAACTGCAGGGCCGTTTTAAAATCTTAATCTGTAAACTTAGCTGATAATCCAAAGACCTTTTCCCGTATTTTATTGAATTCCTCTTCATTATCAATATTCTTCAAAGTTTCATATATATAATCAGCAATTAATTCCATCTCTGCTTCCTTCATTCCTCTTGTCGTAACAGCCGGAGTATCTAACCTAATACCGCTGGTAACAAATGGACTCCTGGTTTCAAAAGGAATAGTATTTTTAT
>CAZOON010000335.1:0-2397 GCA_964581445.1 uncultured Halanaerobiales bacterium
GTGTTTCCCTGGATGAAGAGATGGCCAATATGATTAAATACCAGCAGGCCTATAATGCTGCAGCCAAGATAATTACCAGGACAGAAGAGATTTTAAAAACATTACTGGGTATGGTTTAAAGAGGGGTGAATTGAAATGAGGATAACAAATAATATACTTGTGGGTAATATGATGAAAAACCTGCAGGAGAATTTAAATAATTTGAATACACTTAGTGAGGAGTTATCTACAGGCAAACAGTTTCAGTATCCCTCTGAGGCACCAATTAAAGTTGCTAACAGTATGCAGTACCGCTCCTTGATAGATAATAATGAGCAATATCAGAGGAATGTGGAGCATGCTACAAACTGGTTAAATACAACTGAGAGTAGTCTGGATGATGCCGGGGAAATATTACAACGGGTAAGAGAGCTTGCTGTTTATGGCTCTAATGGTAGTCTTTCTGAATCTGATAGAAGGGATATTTCTGCAGAGATTGGTCAATTAAAAGAGGAATTGATTAATATCGGTAATAATAAACTGGGAGACCGTTTCCTATTTGCCGGACAGGCTACAGCTACCAAACCCTTTGCTGATGATGGTTCATATCAGGGGGATTATAATAATATTGAGAGGGAGATAAATCCAGGTATCAAAATAACAATAAACTATAATGGAGAAGAGGCCTTTAGCCAGGCGATTGATGAAGTTGATAATTTGTATAATAATTTAATAAATGGTGAGGCTGAAGATATCAGTGATAGTATAACAGATATTGATGCTGCCATGTTAAATAATACTACTTTAAGGGCCGAGATAGGAGCTAAACAGAACAGGCTTGAGCTTACAACAAGCCGACTTGAAGATGAGAACCTGAATCTCACAAAATTATTATCCCAGAATGAAGATATAGATATTGCAGAAGTAATTACTGATTTAAAGATGCAGGAGACGGTTTATCGGGCTGCCCTGGCAACTAATGCCAGGACTATGCAAGCAACTTTAGTAGATTTTCTCCGTTAGGGTGAATATAGATGAATATTCCTCAAATTCAAATTAGACAACAATCTGCCAGCATAAATTTATCTACAGGTCCTGCTAGATTAAAAATAAGGCAGCCCCGTCCCGGGATGCAAATTCAGCAAGCTGAGATTAAACTTGAAATGCGTCACAGGGATGTGAAGGTAGAAATAAATGGCTACCCACATCGTCATGATCTGGGATATAAAAACATAGAGGATTTCAGAAAAGAAAATGTCAGAAGGGGACTTGAGGCGGCAAAGGCCAGGACAGCAAAATATGCCGCTCAGGGTGATAGTATGATGCGGATTGAGAATAAAGGAAATCCCCTGCAGAATACCATAGAAGATGAGTCCTTTGATAAACAGAAAGAGATTGGTCTGAGATGGAAGAGGGGACCTCGTTTTAAATATATTTCACCCCAATTAAATATAAACTGGGAAGAAAAAGAGGCTGATTTTCAGGTCGATATTAATCCACCTCAATATGAATATATAAAGGGTGGGGTAGATGTAAATGTTGAGCGTTATGCAAAGCTAGATATTTCTGTAAAGGAAAATAATTTAGACATACGAATATAATTATATGAGGAGGGATAGAATGGAGATAAATACAAGGGATTTTGGGAAGATTAATATTGATGAAGAGGGCATATTACATTTTCCTCAGGGTATACCTGGTTTTTTAGATAAAAAGGATTATGTATTGATTGAGCTTGCTGAGGATTCTGTTTTTGTTGTATTACAGTCAATTGAGGAAGAGGGGCTGGCCTTTATTACGATTCCACCCTGGAATCTTGTAGCAGATTATGAGATTAATATAAATAAAAATACTGAAAAAATGCTGGAAATAGAAGGACAGGAAGATATTATGCTTCTTGTTATCTGTACTATTAAAGATAAGATTGAAAATATGACGGTTAATCTGGCTGCACCAATAATTATTAATCATAAGAAAAAACTGGCCAAACAGCTCATCCTTGATGATACAAAGTATTCGACAAGGGAGCCAGCTTTTCCAGAACATATTAAACAGGAGGCCAGATAAGTGCTTATACTCAGTAGAAAAAAAGATGAGAAGATAATGATTGGTGATGAGATAACGATAACGGTTGTGGAGATTGATAATAATAAGGTGAAACTGGGTATTGATGCCCCGGCAGAGCTTGACATCTATCGGGAAGAGATTTATAAAGAGATAGAAACAGAAAATAAAGAGGCAGCAGGAAAAATCAAGATTAATTTAAATGAGCTAATGAACATGGAATCTGAAAAAAAATAAAAAAATTTATATTTATTACAATAAATACTTTAATTTTAAAAAATCCTTACGATAAATATTATAAAGGTGACAATATTTAAACTTTCTGTTTAATAACTTTTAGTGCTCTGTAATTTT
>CAZOON010000336.1:0-2392 GCA_964581445.1 uncultured Halanaerobiales bacterium
AACAAGTAACAAGGGTATTCTCTCCGAGAATTGTATTAATATTTAATAATTAATGTGATTCTACATCTTTTGCTCCATTGTTACGCATATATGATGATATATCTTCAACACTATTACCTTCCGTTTTAACTACCCCCAGAATACCTCCCTTTTTAACTTCATTTTCATAATAATCTCCCCGATCTCCGGGAATCCCCAGATCAACTAAACCGCCTGCAAGCCCTCCTGCAGCTACACCTGTTAAACCGGCCGCTAAAGGCCCAACTGCCAGGATAGGGCCAATACCTGGAATAGTCAGGGCACCTGCTCCGGCCAAAAGTCCTGCCAATCCTCCAAGTGCTCCTCCAGTAGATGTCCCTCTCATTAAATTTTGATCTCTCATTCCTGCATCATCTTCAAACCTATCCTCTTTACCAACAATTGAAATCCTATCTTCTGTTATTCCGGCATTCCTAATTTCATTTACTGCATTTTCTGCCTGTCCTTTATCATCAAACACACCAATAACCGTGGACAGTTTTATCAACCCCTTTATATTTGTTTTCATCTTCTATATTTTCCAAAAACAAATATATTATTCATGTTAAACCAAAGTTTATAATCCTGTATGTCCAAAACCACCTTCTCCACGTTTACTATCACTCAAATCCTCAAGCTCTTCCCATTCTACTGGAAAGGTTTTATGAATAATAAATTGAGCTATCCTATCTCCTCTTTTTATCTCAAAATCTTCCTGACCATGATTTATTAATATTACCTTAATTTCTCCCCTGTATCCAGGATCAATTACCCCATCAGCATTTAAAATAGTTATACCATGTTTTATAGCAAGTCCACTTCTTGGATAAATAAATCCTCCATAACCCTGCGGTATTTTTAATTTTATCCCAGTAGAAATCAATTTGTATTCTCCTGATTTTATAAAAGTATCTGCTGAAGACATTAAATCAATTCCAGCATCTTCTCCAAAATGTTGATATTCTGGTAAAGGCATATTTTTGTCCAATCTTTTCACTTTTATTTTCATTATTTCACCTCATATATTTATCTAATTAATGTAGAAATTTTAACAATATTATAAGAACGTTTATCTAATCTTTGAATTATTTCAGGCAACGCCTTAACAGTTGCTTCTGTAGGATGCATGAGTATTATCCCACCATCATCAATTTTATTTAATGCCCTTTCAATAATTATACGTGGATCTGGTCTTTGCCAGTCAATAGTGTCTGCAGACCACATTATTGTATTGTAACCCAATTCACTCGCAATTTCAACTATCCTCTTATCTACTTCTCCATAAGGTGGAGCAAATAAATTCATCCTATATCCACAAAGAGAAAATATTAAATTTTCATTATCTTTAATTAATTTTTTCAAATTTTCACTCTTCATATTTTTAAGATGCATATGTTGCATACCATGATTACCAATTTCATGTTCCTCATTATATATATTACGGACTAGATCAAGATTATTAGCTGCCCAACGACCTGTCAAAAAAAATGTTGCTTTTAAATTATATTTTTTTAAAATAGACAAAATTTGAGGTATATATTCTTCTCCCCAATCAACATTAAAACTTATTGAAATTTGATTTTCCCCTCTAAGGCCATGATAGTACAAACTACTATTATTTCCAAGAGTACTAACAACAAAATTATTATTAATCATACCTGTTATTATACCTATAAAAAAAAATAAAACAATAATGTACTTTCTCATTATCTTATTTACTCCCGTTTAATTTTATTTGTAAACCATTATGTGATTGAATAAGATAATTATCTTTATAAACTAAATTAGAAAGTGCTACAAATTCAAAACCCTTTTTCTTTAGATTAGGAATAATTTTTTTCAATGCATCTGGAGTATCAGGAGCATTATTGTGCATTAAAATAATATCACCAGAACTAACCATACTTTCTATCCTTTCAATAATCTTCTCTACTCCTGGCTCCTGCCAGTCTAATGAGTCCAGACTCCATTGTATGGGTATATATCCTAATTCTCTAGCAGTTTCAACTACCAAATTATTATATTCACCGAAAGGTGGGCGAAAAAACACTGGCCTTATTCCAGTTAAATTATTAATTAAATTAGAGGTTTTTTCAAGTTCTTTTTTTAATTCTTCTTTTGTTAAATTATTGCAGTGGGGATGTGAATATGTATGATTTCCAATTTCATGACCTTCCATTGCTATTTTTTTAACTAAAGAAGGATATTTTTTAAGCCAGTATCCAGCAAAAAAGAAAGTCACTTTAATATCATTTTCTCTAAATATTTCCAATAACTCCTCTGTATGTGTAGCTCCCCATGTTCCATCAAGGGTTAAAGAAATAAGATTGTTAGTCCTATCCACTTTATAGATAGGTACCTTCCGTTGATTTAA
>CAZOON010000337.1:0-2387 GCA_964581445.1 uncultured Halanaerobiales bacterium
AGTTATGGACATTGATTTCCTCCTCTAAATCTAAGTTAAATCAAAAAATAATTCATTTTTTTGGTTAATGTTGGTTTTGTGTACATATAATCAGCATCTCCTCCTGTATATCAAACAATTCCAGATGACCTGAGCAAGCCAATAAACAGGCTAGAGTAGCAGGAAAAATGACATAAACTTAATAAAATGTTATAATACAATACTATATATAAACTGATAATAATAACCTTTATTCCAATTTTTATTATCAAGACTATCAATAGCTAGATCTTGAGTATTATAACCAGTGATCAGATTTATACCTCCAGAAAATTTATGTCTAAATTGTATTGAATATCCAGTATTAGATACGTGGTCATTTTCTATCAAAGATCTATTATATAAATCAAGATAATTATTTCCCTTTAATTTAAATGAAAGATTAAGTTGTGGAGATAAAATTTCATTTTCAAAAATTTTAGCATCAGTCAAATTATTAGCTTTTTCTTTTATTGACTTATATCCTAATCCCCATCCCAGAGCAATATTTTTTTGCCAGTTATAAACCCAATTTGTAGTAAAAGTATTTAATATTTTACTACTATAATTAAATTCTTCATTCTGACCATATTCTTTTAATTTATATTCAGTAAAACCATTTAATAGATTTTGTTTTTCTGGTCTATAAGTCCAATTTAGTTCTATTTCAGATAAAAGATCAAAACCATTTTCCCTAAATAAACTACCACTATAATTTCCATATTTAAATGATAAAGAAGAAGAATTGTTAATATCACCTTTTAAGTTTAACCCTGTCATTTGACTGTTTTTATTACTACTACTATTTTTTATCTCATGCTTGAATTTAGCTTCTATTTTTTCATTAATATAATTTATTGAAGTTGATAAAGAAATTTCACTATCTGAATTAGACTGATTTACTCTATTTGTAATATATCTTTGTCCTGTTAAATTTAGATTTAATGTCGAATTTAATCTAATATTGTTATTAAAACCATATGATAATGATTCACCGGTATTTTTATTTTTACTGTTAATCGGCAATTTATAATTTGTAAACAAATCCAAATTATTTATTGGTTCATAATTAACATTAAAATTCATTACTGACTCTTTGTTTTGGTTTATAGAAAGCCATGAGGCTTTAAGAGCTAACATATCTGAATATTTATAACTAAGATCCAGACTACTCCAGGGAGAATCCACCAGTTCACTATCTCCCGACAAAAGATATTTTTTCATTACACTCAGGCTAATATTTTTCCTCAAACTAAACTTTCTATCCCCACTGATTACAAAAGCATCTTTGCTCTCATAATTACTATTCTGATCATATTGACTAACTTTGATTTGTCCCTGCTTTTGTTTTTCATTTTTAAAACTTAATATACCTGAATAAATATTTTTATGATACCCTTCACTTAAATTGATATAGTCATGATATTGAAATTCTAAATCTTTATTAACATTCAGATTATATTTCACATTACCCTTATATTCCGAAAAATCTTTCTGGGCATAATTATCCCCCGGTTTACTAAAACCTTGCTCCTGTTTAGCATGCAATAAATTTATACTGGTATCAGGTAATGAATCTACTATTAATTCTGTCTTTAAAGCCTGTTTATCATTATTATCTTTTGCAATCTCAAATTTTAGATTTAACTCTTTATTAAGTTTTATATCACCATTAAAACCATAAACACTTTTTTGATTACTATTACCAGAACTATCAAGCACTGAAAAACCCACTTTTCCAATTTTCTCATCTTCTATAACTAGTCTGGACCCTATATAAAAATTTTCACCAGTTAAAGTTGGAATTTTATATTTAACCTCAATAATATTTTCATTGAAATCATTATTATACTTATTTACTGGATTTTCAAACATAATCGTACCTTTTTTATAATTAATTAAATAATCTTGATTACGATACATCCTCTTCTCTTTATGAATAGAACTATTATCAACTTTTGTTATGATATTTACTATCTCACTTCCCGGAATAATAGAAGAATGGTCCAGAAAATAATAACCCGAAGTACCCTCTGGAATAATTTCCTGTGTAACCTGTTCCTGATTATCGTTAGCAAAATATTGAATATATTTGTTTCCTTCCTCTTCAGCTTCAATTTTAACCCCGGTTAATTTGCGATCCAAATTAATAATCTCAGTATCCTCATATCTTGTAGATATATCACCATAAAGTGCATACAAATATTCATTTTCTAACGAAACAAAAACACCTGTAGCAGAGCCAGTATCATTAGTTGAGGTGCTGTTATCACCATAGTCATTATAAATATTATCATTTTCATCACTAATATTAAATAAACTGTCCCCAACCTTTTTTGCAGAATCATATTTAAATGTAAATAAATTGT
>CAZOON010000338.1:0-2384 GCA_964581445.1 uncultured Halanaerobiales bacterium
ATAGTGGTATCAGATATTGGGGAGCAATGTTCACCCATTACTGCAGCAGTTAATACAGCCGCAATTGATGGTAATAAGGGTGCTCCTATACTATAGGCAAGTGGAATAGCCAGGGGCATAACTATAGCTACAGTTCCCCAGGAGCTACCAATTGTAAAGGCGATAAATGCTGATATTAGGAATAAGAGTACCGGGATTAAGAAAGCTGCAATATTACCCTCTAAAATACCTACTAGATAATTTGCTGTCCCTAAATCATCAGTTACGCCTCCAATAGACCAGGCAAGTATAAGAATGGTACTGGCAATAAACATTGATTTTGCTCCATCAATAAATCCTTCCATTATATTTCCAATTGAAAGCACCTTGCGGCCCAGGGCTAATAAACCAGCAATCACTGTTCCTGTAAAAGAAGCCCAGAGCAAGACAACACTGGCATCTGCATTACCAAAAGCATCCTGAATACTGACATCAGCAGCCGTGCCGCCCCCATTATACCAGAGGCCAAAAATAGTCACTACTATAACAGCTATTATCGGCAGGAAGGCATCAAATATTGAAAATCTATTGCCCTCAGGTACTTCTACTTCTTCTAATTCTTTAGAAACCATTGGAGTTGAGCCTTTACGTAAAACCTCACCCTTTTTTCTGGCCCTTATTTCGGCATCATACATGGGACCAAAATCACGCATGGTAAATATAATAATCAATGCAAAAATCAATGCAAAAATACTGTAAAAACGATATGGTATAGTCTGAACAAAAACAGTATATGCACTGCTTTCAAGACCTATGATATCAAAACCATCTTTAATAACCCCTACCTCAAATGCAATCCAGGTTGAAATAGGTACAATACTAGAAACAGCGGCAGCTGTTAAATCAACTATAAATGATAATTTTTCTCTTGAAACCTTCATTTTATCTGTTATAGGCCTCATTGTATTACCAACAATTAAGGTATTTGCATAATCATCAAAAAATATTAATACACCCATCAACCAGGTTGCGAAAAGGGTCTTTGTAATAGATTGTGCTTTTTTAGCAATATACTCACCTATGGCAACAACTCCACCTGATTTGTTGATTATTCCTATCATACCACCCATAGCCAGCAAAAAGATAATTATTCCAGCATCCCAGGGGTCTGCCAGAGAAGAAAGCACATAATTGTCCAGAGAATGTATAAAACCTGCTACGGGATTAAAATCAGCAATAATCATAGCACCTGCAAAGACACCAAGAAATAGAGATAAAATAACTTCTTTACTCCACCATGCTAAAACAATTGCCAAAATAGGTGGGACTAATGACAAAAGACCGTAATTATCCATAAAAATTTCCTCCTTCTTTTGATTATAAAATATCATTTTTTTGAATATTTATGCTATTCTCTAAATTCTCTTTATTCATCACCTCTTTCCATTAAAAATAAATACTAGATATTACTTAAATATTACTTTAATGCAATTTTTATGCCGTTATTAGTAATATATTACATAAAACACCTTAATATCCTTCATTATATTATAATTACTTGAATAGTATAAGTACTTGAAAAATAAAAATATGTCTTCTTATCATTTATTTACCTGCAATATATTTTGCACCCTCATATATCCTTTAATATATTAGCATATTTCCCCCCTTAATGCAACATTAAACTGTTCTTGTATGGTTTGTTCAGATAGGGAGTGCCCCTGGTACAACATTAAACTGTTCTTGTATGGTTTGTTCAGATAGGGAGTGCCCCTGGTAATTTTTTTATTATTTGATATAATTAATCTATAAATTCTGGAATAATTAATGCATTATTTATTATTGAATCGGATTCATGATAAATAAATTAGAACTTAATTATTATAAAAGGAGGAAATTTAATGCGCGACTATCATGAAATTAGTTTATGGAAAGATGTTACTAAAAAAGAATGGAACGACTGGAAATGGCAGGTTAAAAACAGAATAACTAATGTTGAAGATCTGAAAAAGGTAATAGACCTAACTGATGAAGAAACAAAAGAAATTGAAGATTCTCTAAGTACCTTGAGAATGGCTATAACCCCCTATTATGCAACATTAATGGACCCTGAAGATAGAAATTGTCCTATACGCAAACAGGCCGTCCCTACTTCAAAAGAACTGCATTTTGGAAATGCCGACATGGAAGATCCACTTTATGAAGATGTTGATTCACCAGCACCAGGTCTAACTCATCGATATCCAGACAGAGTTTTATTATTAATTACAGATCAATGTTCTATGTATTGCCGCCACTGCACAAGACGCAGATTTGCAGGTGCACAGGATAATGCCCTTCCGATTAGCCAGATAGAAAAAGCAGTTGAATATATCAGCAATCATCCTGAAGTAAGAGATGTACTA
>CAZOON010000339.1:0-2377 GCA_964581445.1 uncultured Halanaerobiales bacterium
ATTCGTTTTTATTGTACGCATATGGAGCATATATTCACCCTTGATAGTTTGAAATATCTTTATCACGGGGGAAGAATTAATAAAACAAGTGCCTTTGTTGGAGATTTACTTAAAATTAAACCTATTCTCCAGGTAGAAAAAGTTCAGGAGGGAAAAGGTAAGATTAAATTAATTAAAAAAGTAAGGGGACAAAAACAGGCCTTAAAAAAAATCATAGAAATAATGAAAGAAAGAAGTGTATATGTAAAAGATCAAATTATTGGAATCAGCCATGCAGATGACCTGGCAAAGGCTTTGAAACTAAAAAAAATGATTGAAAAAGAATTTGGGTATTCGAATTTTATTATAAACTTTATAGGTAGTGTATTAGGTGCACATCTGGGAATTGGAGGAGTGGGTGTTTTTTTTCTGAATGAAGAGCCAGAAAAATGATTGTAATTTAATAGATAAAGACAAACAATCATATGATAGCATTCATATGATTGTTTGTACCAAATCTATAAATATATCTACAATATCTGGGTCAAACTTTTTTCCTCTCAATTCATTAATTTTCACAATAGTTTCTTCTTTACTTTGATTTCCTGCAATAAAATTGTCTGATACTGCAGTATAATAATATTCTGAGAGTGATACAATCCTGGCAGCCAGGGGAATTTCTTCACCTTTTAGTCTATCAGGATAACCTTTGCCATCCCAGCGCTCATGATGATACCTGACAATCTCCTGAATTTCCTGCTCTAAACCAACTTTTTTAACCAGATTTGCTCCAATAATTGAATGACGCTCAATAATCTTTTTCTCTTCAATATCAAGTATTCCTGGTTTATTTAATATATCATGTGGCAATAATAATTTACCAATATCATGGATTAATGCCCCTTTTGCAATCAGCTCTATTCTTTCTTTTTTAAGGTTCATTTTCTCAGCAAGTTTAACAGAAAAAAACTTAACTTTTCTTGCATGATCTGCATTATAGATATCATAAAGATTAACAACCTCAACAATAAGGTCCAGATATTTATTCATAATATTGGCTCATCCCCTCTAGATATTCCTTATATTTTAATTGAGAAAAAATCCTCTTAAAATCAGGCTTAGTGGATTTACAAATAATTTTTCCATCCTCATTAATTTTATAATATATATTTTTCTTTATATTACTGATTTTTCGAAGATCATCAGGGGCCTTTATTATAACATTACCCTTTATTGATCCTATATAAAGCCTTTTTTCAATATTTAAATAAACCGTACCATAACCACTTTCAAGATTACGAACATATATCTCTTTTGCACTGTAATTACCCCCTCTGATAAAACCCTTTTTTCCCATTATTATTAATTTTTCTCCTGATTTTAAATTCGAATTATAGCAACCCTTATTTTTAATAATTATATTACCCGCGGCATTTATTGTTGAATTCTGTATATAATCAGCAACAATGACAGACCGCCCTTTATTATTCACAATCTTATCAAGTATATTCCCTACTCGCTCTGTAAGCTCTTCAAATAAAAAGGTATCATTTAATTGTAATATCTTTTTATAACCGATTAATTTGCCAAGTAAATCCAGACAGGCTTCAGGGCTTTCAGATCTGCAATATACCTTTTGTTTAGAAATATCATTAAAGAGATTTTTAATAGAGGGAATAATATCTTTAAATTTATCCGTTAATAATAATTTTAATATCCTGCCAATTTGATAGTTTTTTTCAAAAGAAAACCTTCTATCATCGGCGGCATTCAAAATCTCATCAACTGCCTGTAATAATCCAAGTAGCTGTCTATGTAAATATTTTAATTTTTCTGCAATTTCATTTGAAAAATGAAAACCTGCTGAAACTTTACTGGAGATAATATTATTTTTTACCAGAATATCGCCAGCCACCATTACTTCAGCATTGGCAATATTACCATTAACTCTCAAATCATTACCAATTTTAACATTATAGTAATCATTTATATTGCCATTAACAATTAAATCCCCTTCATAATTAATATTACCTGTTTTATTATTAATACCTCCATCAAGAACATAAGAGCGGATAATCGATACTATTTTTTTCTTATCCTTTGTCTGTATCTTCGGCATACCACTTTTTAGAGCAATTACTTTTTGCCCCTCTTCAATAATTTCTACATCCTTTCCTGCTTCAAGCTGATAATCAATAACTTCCGGGGGATTAATTTTTTCACCATAAACATTATAACCAGTTTTTCCTTTAATTGCTTCTTCCTTCCAGGCAATAACCTCTCCACTGGAAAAAGAATCTATGTAATTAAAAGACTTCTCATCTTTGTTTTTATGAACGATATTTATTTTAGCATCTTTCCCCTTTTTACAGGGTTTTCCTTCTGCAATTAATAATTC
>CAZOON010000340.1:0-2361 GCA_964581445.1 uncultured Halanaerobiales bacterium
ACTCTGCAATCTCTTTTTTCATCAAAAATATAAAACCTTTCTTATAATATGAATTATTCCTGATATTATAGACATATTCTCTAATATCTTTATGGGCATCTTTAATAATCTCATTCAATCTCTTTAAATACTGGTCAGCCAAATCCTGATTATCTTTTTTAAGCTCCTGCCTTACGGCCTGAATTTGTATACTGGAAAAACTCAAAATCTGTCCCAGATTATCATGAAGGTCACGGGCCATCCTGCCTCGCTCATCCATAACAGCCAACTCCTGTTTCTGCTGGTTTATCTGCTCCCTGGCCATCTTTAAATCTGTAATATCATTTAAAATCAATACCCAGGCAATATGCTCTTTCCTGTAATCCCTGATAAGGGATAGATATATCTCATAATAATGTTTATCATTATTATCATCTATTAAAGTACATTCAGTCTGAGTTAAACTATCATCTTTTTCTTCAGGTATTAATCCCTCCAATTCAGGGGATATATTTGCCAGGGCCTGACCTATATCCACCTTTTCAGATAAATGCAAGCTCTTTCTGGCCTGAGGGTTTATATCAATAAGCCTTTTCATCCTGTCAACAACAATAATACCTGAGCCCATCTTTTCTATCACTGTCTCCCGGGCAATGGGAACCAGGTCAAAAAGCCTGAAATGAAAGATCCCCCAGCCAAAGATTATCCCAGCCACACTGAAGGTGAGGGGAGAGATATCAAAACCTTTAAAGGGAGATAATCCACTGATATAAAGAAGGTTAAAGAAGGTAATAATAAAAAAACCGATTAATAAATGGAAGGCCTGTTTTTGATAAACAGTATTTTTCAATAAGACGGTACGAAATAAAAGAATAATTGCAGAAATATTCAAAAGATAACTATATGTAGAATGCACCCAGAACCAGGGTCCATAATCTTTAGAAATAACAGGGAAGACCCCTGAACTGTCCAGGGAAAAACCCGTGCGAACCAGACCATGGATATGATCTGTCCAGACCAGGATAATGGTAATCAAGGGGATAATAGACATTAAAAGTATATTCTTTTTATTAACCCAGTCTGGCCTATCAGTAAATTCCAGGACCATCACAAACCAGACCACAGGTGAAAAACCATAGGCTATATATTGCATATTGGCCCAGAAAAATTTTATGGAAAGCTCAAGGCCGGCCATCTCCAGGCCATTACTTAATGTCCAGAGACTACCTATAAACATGCTGATGGAAAAGGCCCTGGCCCCCCGAACACAGCAGTGTCTAAATCCATAATATGCAAGGAATAATAATATGAAAAATGATATAGAAAGTGGTATAAGATAGGGAATAAACTGATATTTCATTGCTTTTATCACCCTGTGAATAAGTATTTTGATACTTATTTTATATTTCTTTTAATGATTATTATTTCCTGCAAGTATAAAGAATTAAAAAACCCCCAAAATTAATGTGGGAGTCATCTATTCTTATACAATTATTAAATGTATGCCATCAACTTTTTTTGTTATATCCTCCCGAAAAGGAGGATTTTTATTCATTGTCTATTAAATAAGGATATGTTATTTCTGGAGGATTTTCTGTATCCATATTAGTTATATTACCAATTAATAATGAAGCTTTTGAAGTAACTGGCATTAAAATTTCTTTTTTTCTCTTTTCTAATTCTTGTTTTAAATTTGATAGTGTAATATCTTTATCTCCCTTTTTAATGTTATAAAAAAGACTAAAAGTTACTTCCAAATTAAAAATAAATCTTGGTTCAAAATATTTTTTTCTAGTAAAATATATTTCAATATCTTTATTTGAAAAATCAGCTATTTCATATTCATCTTCACTTTTAGAAAAAATATCTATATTTTCCTTTTCAATTCTTTGAAATTCTTCATCTGATATTTCTATATCGGAAAAATCAACTCTCTTTAATTTTATTCTAAAATTTGTAATATCAATCAAATGCTCTTCTTTATGCATTAGTAAACCCCCTTTAATTCATCTTTAGCTTTAAAAGAAGTTTTTAAATTATTTAATACATCTCTTCTACCATTATTATCATTCCAATAATTAATCTTTTGAATATTATACCTTTTTAACATTTTATTTTCAATTTCATATTTTGTTGTAGTGTTTGTTTTTTCTATAATGCTTTTATAATGCCTTTTTATTATTAAAATTCTAGAATATGTTTCAATATTCATATTCATTTTACTAGCTTCAATATTAATTTCCTCATAAACATCTTCTGGTAAAGTTATTTTTATATCTCTAGTGTCTGATTTTTCTGTTATTAGTTCCTCTATCTTGTTATTTAGATAGATTTCTTTTTCTTTACTTAAATTGTGTTTAGTATTATTTAATATCTCTTTTG
>CAZOON010000341.1:0-2356 GCA_964581445.1 uncultured Halanaerobiales bacterium
ATAAAATCTATTTTTTAATGTTTGTGCTTTGTCACCAAAAATTTGCAAATAAGATTTTGCCTTATCAGCTACTTTCTGTGCTTCAAGCCTGGCATTTTCAAGACCCATAAAAGCAGGATAAGTAGCTTTATTTAATTCACTATCTCTACCAACTTTTTTACCCAGTTTTTTTGCATCACCTGTTAAATCCAATATATCATCAACTATTTGAAAACAAAGCCCCAGATATTTGGCATAATTGCTTAAAGCCAGAAACTCACTTTCTGTATAATTTCCACAATAAACCCCAAGTAATATAGAAGTTCTAAATAAGGCCCCTGTTTTGGCACCATGTATTTTTTTTAATTCATTAAAACTAATATTTTTGCCCTCTCCTTCAAGATCAAGAACCTGTCCACCAACCATACCATTAAACCCTGAATCACAACTTACTAGAGTTATTATTTTTAAAACTTTTTGGGGCTCCAGTTTCAATTCAGACAGGATTTCAAAAGCATAAGTCAATAATGCATCACCTGTTAATATTGCTATTCCATCACCAAATATTTTATGATTACTTAATTTTCCTCTTCTGAAATCATCATTATCCATAGCTGGCAGGTCATCATGTATTAGAGAATATGTGTGAATAAGTTCAATGGCTATACCTGCTTTTTTTGCTTCTTCTACATTAGCTCCAATCAATTCAGCCGTTAAAATAGTTAAAATAGGTCTTATTCTTTTTCCCCCGGAAAATAAGGTATAATTCATTGCTTCGAGCAATGTATCAGAAATAACCTTTTCTTTGATATTCATTATATCTCTCAATTTTTCATTTACTTCTATAGCCTTTTCTTTTAGTATTATTTTAATATCTTCCAATGAGAAAAGACCTCCTATAAATTAATTATTCTTTAATATATAATATATTATATCACTCGTATAACTTAATGTTAAATAAAAATAACATCATCATAAATAGAGCTGCTTATGATGATGTTATATATCATTGAATTATTATTTGTCTTTATCTCTCCAATCAAGTGCTCCAACCGGACAGGCCTCTATACATTTACCACATTCAGAGCATTCCAGTGGGAATCCTTCATCTAAAGCAGTGCCAACCCTGGTCTTATATCCACGATTTTTAAAACCAAGAATAGATTCATTTACTACTTCTTTACAAACCTTAACACAGGTTTCACATTTAATACATTTATTTGGATCCTGAATAATATCGGGGTGACGAACATCATATTCATATTTCATTTTTTCACCCTGATAGGTATCAGGTGAAGCATTATATTGCTCGGAATAATCCTTCAATTTACAATCATGCTTAAATGTACAACTACATTCGAGACAGCGCTCTCCTTCAAGTTGTACTTCTTCTTTTGTAAATGTCCTGGTAGTTTCTTTAAAAGTTGTTTTTCTATCTTCAAGTTCAATATAAGTTAAGGAATTCCTGTCTCTTTCAACTGGTTCATGTAAAAATACCAGATCATCAACTGTAAGTGATTGCCATTGACCTCTTGATACGTTAATAGTATATGGCTCTTGATATTTTCCACCATTAAGATAGGCTTTTATACCAAGTGCAGTTTTCCGACCAGATGCCAGGGCTTCAACTACTGTTGCAGGTCCACTTACACAATCACCTGCAGCAAAGATTTTATCTTCAACCTGATTATTATCATCATCTATAGAAACATCTCCCCATTTAGTGGTATTTACACCACCAGGAGCAACTGTTTTCTGTCCTATAGCTGCAATAACTGTGTCAGCTTTAACTTCAAATTCACTACCTTCAATTGGTATAGGCCTTCTTCGACCAGAGGCATCCTTTTCACCTAACTCCATTTTTATGCAGCTTAAAATCTTCTTACCATTTTCTTCCCGTAAATTAATAGGTTGAGTTAAAAATTTAAATTCGGTGCCTTCTTCTCTGGCCTCATCAATTTCTATCTGTTCAGCAGGCATTTCTTTTTCTGTTCTCCTATATAAACATTGAACAGATTCATCAGTCAGTCTTATAGAACTACGGATACAGTCCATGGCAGTATTTCCTCCACCAACAACAATAGTTTTACCGGGGTCTACTCCCTGCCAATTATCTTCAGCAAGTTTGCCCAGATATTCAATTCCACCAACCCCATATTCCTCTCCATCAACACGCATTGAACTGGATTTCCAGCTACCTACAGTAATAGCTATCGCATCATATTCTTCTTTTAATTCTTCCAGAGCAATATCCTTACCTAATTCCTGATTACAATGAACTTTAATTCCACCCATTTTTTCAAAATGAGCAAGCTCTTTATCTAAAATATCTTTAGGTAATCTATATTCTGGTATTCCATAACGTAACATACCACCA
>CAZOON010000342.1:0-2348 GCA_964581445.1 uncultured Halanaerobiales bacterium
AGTTGGGGGTTATATAACACTTATAGATGCTATAATTATATTTTTATCTGGGTCTTGTGTATCAAATGTAACACCATTTGCAAGTGGTGGTGGTCCTTTCCAGATTATTTTCCTACATAAAAAAGGGATTAATGTTGGTAAATCTTCGACTGTTATAGTTACTCAATTTGTTTTAAGGTTATTCTTTTTTGGTATTCTGACACCAATTTTTTTCGTTTTCTTTCATCAATCTATTTCTCCCGGTGCATTACCATCTTATTTATTTTATTTTGCATTTGGTATTGGTGTTTTATTTTCTCTTTTTATAATTATATTTACATTGGTTCCTGAAATTACTAATAAATTAATAAAAAAAGTTTTTGAGATAAAAAAAATTAATTATTTTCTAAAAAATAGTCAAAGGGCTAAAAGATTTCTGGTGAAAGGTCGCAGGGAACTGCGAGAATTTCAAAAATCACTGGACCTTTTAAAAAGATATAAATTGAGATTATTAGCAGCTGGTTTATTAACTATAGTATATTGGAGTCTGCTTTTTATGGTTATTCCTGTAATATTATCCGGTCTGGGTTTAAATCCCGAATTTCTGAAAGCTTATATTATGCAAACAATTTTTTATCTTGTATTACCTTATATGCCTTCACCTGGAGGAAGTGGAATTGCAGAAATTGGTTTTGCTACAATTTTTGTTTCTTTTATTCCGGGGAATTTTATTGGATTAGTAACCTTTACCTGGAGATTATTTACATTTTATCTTGTGCTCTTAATAGGTGGTATTTTAGCATTTAAAGAGATTAATTTTATGGGGAGCAAAGAAAATGAATAAAATTGCAGAAATAATTGTAGATATTTCGCTTATGAAGCTTGATAAAGTATATGATTATATTATACCAAAAAATTTATTAGATAGAATACAAATTGGTAATCTTGTAAAGGTATCTTTTGGTAGAAGAAAGGTTATAGGTTTTGTTGTTAATATTAAGGAAGACAGTAATTTAAAAGAAAAAAAATTAAAGGCCATAGATGAGATGATTATAAAAGAAAAATTATTTGATAAAAAGATGCTCAAATTGCTTAAATACATAGCAGATTATTATCATTCATATTTGATACAGGTAATTAAAACTGCTCTTCCGGCAGGTTTAATCTATGGTAAGATATCAGATAAAAAAGAAAAATATATAAATTTAGCACATACAGAGTCAAAGACCCGTGAAATTATTAAGATGATGGATAAAAGGGCTTATAAACAAAAAGAAATATTGGAATTATTAATTGATAATAAAAGCTCTTATACAATTTCTGATTTAGCAAAGCTTGCGGATACTTCTCCATCTCCAGTTTATCGTTTAATTGAAAAAAATTATTTGAAACGTGATATTATTGTTAAACGAAGAAATCCATATAAGGAATATGATAATTCCCTTAGTAATTTTTTGCAACCCAATAAAGCCCAAAAAAATACAATTGAAATTATAATAAATGCTATAAATAAAGAGTTAAGTAAAACTTTTTTATTACATGGTGTCACAGGTAGTGGTAAAACAGAAGTTTATTTACATATTATTAGACAGATAATAAATAATGATAAATCGGCAATTATCTTAGTACCTGAAATATCTTTAACCCCTCAATTGGTAAAAAGATTTTATAGTAGGTTTAAAGAAAATATTGCTGTTTTGCATAGTAACCTTTCCAGAGGAGAAAGATATGATGAATGGAAAAGGGTGAAAAACGGAGAGGCTAAAATTGTTATAGGAGCAAGGTCTGCAATATTTGCACCGGTACAAAATCTCGGATTAATAATTATTGATGAAGAACATGAAAACACTTATAAACAGGATGATTATCCACATTATCATGCAAAAAAGGTTGCAGAAAAAAGGGCAGAAATTGAAAACTCAGTCTTGATTCTTGGCTCAGCAACACCTTCAATAGAATCATATTTTTTAGCTAAAAAAAGAGATTATATATATTTACAGCTGCCAAATAGAATACATCAAAGAAAATTACCACCTGTAGAAATAATTGATATGAGAGAGGAGCTCAAAAATGGAAATTTTTCTATTTTTAGTTCAGCTTTAAAGAAGGCAATGATAAATGCTCTAAATAGAGAAGAACAAATATTATTATTTCTAAATAGAAGAGGTTATGCCAGTTTTATGATGTGTAGAGAATGTGGTCATGTTATTAAATGTGATAATTGTGATATTTCTTTAAGTTATCATAAAAATATTAATAAATTAAGATGTCATTATTGTGATAATATTAAAGATGTACCTAAAAGGTGTCCGAATTGTGGTAGTAAATATATTAAACAATTTGGAATAGGAACAGAGCGAATTACAAAG
>CAZOON010000343.1:0-2346 GCA_964581445.1 uncultured Halanaerobiales bacterium
GGACTTTCATTGTAAAAACTTACATTACCACCGGTAACAGGTGTATTAAAAACCTTACAGGCCCTACTAATACCTTCAGCACTCTTTTCAAACTGCCAGAATACCTCTGGATTCATAGGATTACCAAAATTCATGCCATCTGTTATAGCCAATGGCTCCGCCCCGGAGCATACAAGATTACGAGCAGCCTCAGCAACAACTATCATCCCGGCCCTTTCAGGATTCAAATAAGCATACCTGCCATTTGAATCTGTAGTAATAGCCAGTCCCTTTTTACTTTCCTTAACCCTTAAAACAGCTGCATCAGAACCAGGTAGTACAACTGTATTTGTTCTCACCATATGGTCATATTGTTCATATACCCATTCTTTATTGGCCAGACCTGGAGATGAAATCATTTTTAATAAAACTTCATTATAATCTTGCCCATCATCAAGCAATTTTGTATTAAATTCACCTGCATCTTTCAGATATGCAGGTCTCTTTGATTCCCTCTTATATACTGGTGCATCATCAGCCAGTGATTTTGCTGGAAGCTCTGCCACAATTTTGCCATCTTTTTTAATCTTTAATAAACCATCATCAGTAACCTTACCAACTATTGCTGCATTCAGCTCCCACTTTTCAAAAATTCTTTTTACCAGCTCTTCTTTACCCTTTTTGGGTACAACAAGCATCCTTTCCTGTGATTCAGATAGCAGGATTTCATAAGGGGTCATCCCTTCTTCTCTGACAGGTACTAAATCAAGGTCAAGCTCTATTCCTGAATTACCACGACTTGCCATCTCACATGATGAGCCAGTCAATCCAGCCGCACCCATATCCTGAATACCGACTATGGCACCACTCCTGATTAATTCCAGGCTGGCCTCAAGAAGAAGTTTTTCCATAAAGGGGTCACCTACCTGTACAGCAGGACGGTCTTCTTCGGAATCCTCACTTAATTCATCTGAAGCAAAACTTGCTCCCTGAATACCATCTCTACCTGTAGTAGCCCCTACTACCATCACAGAATTACCAGTTCCACTTGCAGTAGCAGTTGCGATATCTTTATGCTCCATTATCCCTACACTCATTGCATTAACCAGGGGATTACCCTTATAAGCACTTGAAAAATGAACTTCCCCACCAACTGTAGGAACACCTATACAATTTCCATAACCAGCTATCCCGGCTACAACACCATCAAATAAAAATTTAACATGTTCATCATCAAGCTCACCAAAATATAGTGAATTTAAGGAGGCAATAGGTCTGGCACCCATGGTAAAGATATCCCTTAAAATACCACCAACTCCTGTAGCCGCTCCTTCGTAAGGCTCAATTGCAGAAGGATGATTGTGACTCTCAATTTTAAAGGACACAGCCAGGCCATCACCAATATCAATAACACCTGCATTTTCACCTGGTCCCTGCATAACTCTCTCACCTTCTACAGGGAATTTTTTTAAAACAGGTTTTGAATTTTTATAACTGCAGTGTTCTGACCACATAACACCATACATGCCAAGTTCGGCATTAGTAGGCTCTCTTTTTAAAATATCAACTATCATATCATATTCTTCTGCTCTTAGACCTTCTTTTTCCCATCTTTTATCCATTATTATCACTTCCTTTAAGAAGCGTTTCTACAGTTTCTACTATAGAAGCAAATATCTTATAACCATCTCCACTTGATCCTCCAAGTATTTTTTCTGAGCATCTTTCCGGATGGGGCATTAATCCAAAAACATTTTTTTCTTTATTACATATACCGGCAATATTATCAACTGAGCCATTGGGATTTTCCTCATCATTTAGATATCTCATTACTATCTGTTTATTATTTTTGAGCTCCTCTAAACCCTCTTTATCAATATAATAATTGCCTTCGCCATGAGCTACAGGTAATTTTAATATTTCTCCATAATCACAGGCATTTGTAAAAGCCGTATCTACATTATCTATCCTTGCAGAAGTATATTTGCAAACAAATTTCAGGGAATTATTAACCTTCATAGCACCTGGTAAAAGACCGGCCTCCAGTAAAATTTGAAAACCATTGCATATTCCCATTACCAGACCACCCTTATTCGCATAATCAATAACTGCCTCCATAATAGATGAAAAACGGGCAATGGCCCCGGAGCGTAGATAGTCACCATAAGAAAATCCGCCTGGAAGGATAACACAATCATATTCTTCTAAATTTTTTACCTGATTATGCCAGAGCATTACTGTATTTATATTAAATACATTCTGAGTAACATGTAAGACATCCTGGTCACAATTGGAGCCGGGGAATGTGATAACTGCAAATTTCATTATTATTCCCCCTTTTCTACCTGAAAACTATAATCTTCTATA
>CAZOON010000344.1:0-2342 GCA_964581445.1 uncultured Halanaerobiales bacterium
AAATTATATCACTGATAGCTCTATTTTTTACTAGAAAAAGGAGGTTTTTTTAATGTATATTATTATTGCTGGTGGAGGAGTAGTAGGACGCAAATTAACCCAAAAACTGGTTAAAAATCATGATGTAGTAATCATAGACCTTGATAAGCAAACATGTGAAAAAATCTATGCTAAATATGGGGCTGTAAGTATACATGGTAATGCAACTAAAATTGAAACTCTTAAAGAAGCCGGAATAAATAAATGCGATATTGCAATTGGGGTAATGAGGTATGATTCTGACAATCTAGCTTTTTCTTTACTAGCAAATGATTCGGGAGTTGATAGAATCTTTGCCCGCATGCGTGAAAGTGAGTATAGAAGTGCTTACAAACTTGCAGGTGCCACAAATATCGGTGCATCCATAGAAATGCTTGTAAATAAATTTTTTATGGATATAGAAGAACCAGATGTACGCAAAGTTGTATCTATCAGTGAAGGAAAAGCAGAGATATCAATCGTCAAAATACCCAAAATGGCAAAATGTGCGGGTAAAACTATATCTGAAATAGTTAAAAGTAGTGAATTCCCGCAAAACTGTGTTATAGCAGGAATTTTTGATAAAAGTAAAGACAAATTAATCATTCCCCGGGGAAATAAAAAAATCCATGGAAATAATCAGGTATTTCTTGTAGCCCCGGAAAAAGATATTCACCAGGCAGCAAATTTTTTAATGCGAAAATAATATTTTTTAATATCAGCCAGAAAACGAAACGCAGAGTTAGCCATTGCTGATTTTACTCTATCATATTTTGGGGTACCTTCATTCAATAATCCAGGCATCTCTCTCAATTTATCATCTATTTCTATATTTTCAGGTCTTAACTTATAATATCTTTTGTAATCATCACTATCTTTTTCTAATAACATCCTGGAAAACATCATATCTCTTTCATCATATCTTTTCATTTTTATCACACATTAAAGATTATATCATCTTTTTTAAAAAAGTAGCAATCCTCTCCTGTTCAGGATTAATAAATATTTTATCTGGAATGGTATTCGCAACAATTTCTCCTACATCCATAAAAATTATTCTATCTGCTACCTCCCTGGCAAACCCCATCTCATGGGTAACAATAAGTAAAGTCATATTCTCTTCGGCAAGTTCTTTAATAACTGCAAGTACTTCTCCTACTAATTCTGGGTCTAAAGATGATGTTGGTTCATCAAATAACATAATATCAGGATTCATAGCAAGAGCACGGGCAATTGCTACCCTCTGTTTTTGTCCACCTGAAATCCTGGAGGGATAAACATCCCTTTTTTCCAGTAAACCAACTTTTTTTAATAACTCTTCAGCAATTTCAATAGCTTTTTTTCTTTCCATTTTTTCAACAACCATAGGAGCCTCAATTACATTTTCTAAAACTGTTTTATGTGGAAAAAGATTAAAACTCTGAAAAACCATACCCATTTTTCTTTTTATCTTTTCAGAACCACTAAGTGAAATCCCTTCGATTATAATTTCCCCATCGCCTATTTCCTCTAATTCTATCAAACAGCGTAGTAAAGTGCTCTTTCCTGAGCCTGAAGGACCTATTATTGCAATAACTTCACCTTCATTCACTGTAAAGTTAATGTTTTTTAGTACTTTATTATTAATAAAACTTTTATTTAAATTTCTAACATCCAGCATTTTCATCTTAGCACTATTCATATACAGAAAATTTCCTTTCCAGTCGTTTAAATATTGTAACAATAACTGAACTTATAATTAAATAAAAAATAGTAGCAATTACAAAAGGAAGTATCGTAAAATCTCTGGTAACAATTACCTTTGCTGCTCTTAATAAATCACCAAGACCAATAGCCGCAACCAGGGCACTATCTTTTACAAGATTAATTGCTTCATTACTACTTGGTGGTAGAATCCTTTTTATTGTCTGAGGAATAATAATCCTAAACATTGTCTGCCTATAATTCATACCCAGAACCTTTGCCGCTTCATATTGTCCCTTATCGATTGATTCAATTCCAGCCCGAAATATTTCTACTAAATATGCGCCATAATTAAAAATAAATGTTAATGCCGCTGCAGTAAAAGGCTGTAAAGTAATACCTAGAACTGGCAGACCATAGTATGCGAAAAAAATCTGAAGGAGCAGGGGGGTACCCCTGAATACCCAGGTATAGATACCCAGTATCCTTTCCAGAAACTTTATACCTGATATTTTACCAAGGGCACCTAATACACCAAGAATTACTGAAAATATTGCTGTAACTATATATAGTTTAAAAGTTATTATACTACCTTTTAAAATGAAAAATGTAATATTTAAAATATAATCCACCTGTTATCC
>CAZOON010000345.1:0-2324 GCA_964581445.1 uncultured Halanaerobiales bacterium
TTAAAGTCAATATAAAGGACATATACCGATGTCCATGCATATTTAGTTAAGAAAATGACTGATTTAAGTCTTTTAGCAGTATTTGTGGATGATGGCGCACCTGGCCTGGATGAAATAGATGAAGTATTAGATCCAGAAAAAGCACCAGATACCCCCACAGGATTAACAGCAACAGCTACCTCAATTGATAATAATATTATTGCACTAAGTGTTGATAATCCTACAGATAGTGCTAATTATATGATTTACCGAAGTAAAAAAAGTGATTATTCCTCAGCAGAACCAATTTCTGAAGGTCTAGTTAATATCATAAATTGGACCGATGATAGTATTGAAGCAGGGAATACTTATTATTACTGGGTTAGAGTTTATGATACTACTAATAATTTGGCCAGTCCTTTAAGTAATTCATCAATGCTAAGAATTCCTGCCTGGTAAATGCTTGGGAATGAAATTTGAGTAGTTATTACTAATTATCATAGATTAGAAGGATGGAGGGGATAATATGCAATCTAAAAAAGTATTTTTAATTATTTCATTAATTATGATTTTTATGCTTATAATTACTGCCTGTAGTAATAAAAAAGATAATTTACTAAATAATAATAATGGAGAGGCTGCTTTAAAAATAGCTGTGAAAATAGAAGATGAAAATAGTGGTTTAATTCAGGCGGTAATTGGGGATTTAAGAACTAAGGTTATTATTAATAAAGTTACTTTTTATGCCTTTGAAGAAAATGATTATAATACTAATGGAAATAATGCAGCAGTAGTTTCTGTCTTAGAAAAAAATATAAATGGAATAGATTCTCTGGGAGTGAATAATTTATTTGTTCCAGGAGGTCAAAGCTATGTAATAGCTGTAGAATTATCAGGAACTGTGGATGGTAATGAAAAAACAGGAATATATAAAGGAGTTTCTGCTCCTACTGGAAATTTAACTGATTTGACAGCAAATACTATAAATGTCCCGGTTTTTTTGGAGCCAGCCCAAAAACTTGAGGTAGTTATTAATGATTTACCATTAAAAGTAAATGAAACAGAAGTTGCATATATTGATATCAAACTTAGTAATCCACTTTTAGGAACTGTGATCAAAAGGTCCTCTATAGCTGAAACAGTGACTTTTACAAATGAAGATATCGAACTAAAGCCAACTGTATTTCAAATCTCGGCTTATCTTAAAGATGCTGATGGGAATGATATAACAGGAGCTGGAGGGTTTGGTGGGGAGGTTTTGTTACTTCCTTTGCTGGAGCAAAGCATGATTGTTTCAAATAATTATCTGGAGGTAAGAGACCAGACTATTGGAGAAAATAATCTGCTTGAATTTATGGTAAAGGCTGTTCATCCAGAGAGAAATTCCCTCACTTCTTTAAGCTGTAGCAATGAATCAGATGAAGCAAGTTTCAATGTAAATGGCGATACAGGTACTTTCAGCTGGACACCGGGATTCTATGATGAGGGGAGTTATGAGATTACTTTTTCTGCTTTATATGATAATGGTCTTACATATCACAAAGATGTAACTATTACAGTTACTGATACAAACCGGGTACCAATAATAAATGAAATAACTAATGTCGGTGATAATGGTGAGCTAAGCATTATTGAAAATCAGAAATTATTATTAACAGTTTTGGCTTCCGATGAAGATAAAGATAATATATTAATTTACAGTATCAGTGGGGAAGATGCTGAACTATTCGAACAGTCTGGAAATAGCTTTAGCTGGACACCAGCAGCTGCTGATTATGCTGTAAATAATATTTTTAATATAAGTCTGGAGGTAAATGATGGTACTGATACAAGTTCCAGGGATATAGTAATTACGGTAAATGATGATCTTACTGCTCCCATAATAAGTGATGGTACCTTAGTACTGGAAAATGAAAAACAAGATAGTGTAGAGCTAAGCTGGACTGAAGCTACAGATAATGTTTCAATAGATTCCACTTTAGAATATCTTGTTTATTATGCAAACAGTGATAGTATTAGTACAGTATCAGGATGTGAAAATAATGGTATGGTTTTTGGATCTTATCTTGCAGATATTAATTCCATAACAGTAACTGGTCTCAATGAAGGCGAAAGATATTACTTTAATGTTTTAGTAAGGGATCAGGCGGGAAATAAATCTATTTATTCAGGGAAAAGTACCACTATCCTGGATACAACACCACCCTCAGGATATACAGTTGAAATTAATCAGCCTTTCATTAATAATTCAAATCAGAGTGAAATATCCTTCACCTTTAATGGTGCAGAGATAGCTACAAGCTATAATTATGTAATAGAAGATGATGTTGCAAATACAGTGACAG
>CAZOON010000346.1:0-2323 GCA_964581445.1 uncultured Halanaerobiales bacterium
TGCAGTAGGTTCATCCAATAAAGCTACCGTTGGATTTAAAAGAAGGGAGCGGGCAATATCTACTTTTCGCTGTATACCTGGAGGTAGTTCATCTACAAGCTTATCCCTGAACTTCAATATTGAAAAATGTTTTAACATATCATTTATTTCATCATTATAGCTATTTTCGGCCTCAATAAATTTTTTATTTCTTATTATTGTATCAAGGACATTATAATCATCTCTGATATGAAAGGCCATTCTCATATTTTCAGCAATTGTTAAACCCGGCATAAGTCTTATGTTTTGGAAGGTTCTTGATATACCACTATTAGCTACTTCATCAGCTGAAAGTTTAGTAATATTTTTATTCATAAAGAATATATCTCCATCAGTTACAGGTAAACTACCGCTAATTAGATTAAAAGTTGTAGTTTTGCCAGCCCCATTGGGGCCAATTAGACCAAGTAATTCCCCTTTGTTTAAATTCATGGAGAAATCTTCAACTGCCGTTACCCCTCCAAATCTTTTGGTGATATTTTTTAGTTCCATTAAATACTCAGCCATATTACAAAATCCCCTCACATTTTAATATTTTAATATGATAAGGGAACGCGGGCTAATAGCCCACGTTCCTTTAATCAAGGACTTTTTTAATTTATATTATTTATTAAAAATCGTCCGGCCACATAATTTCCAAAAAGACTCGTTCTCCATCCTGTACCTGTTTTAAAACGACAGGTTTTACAGGAGGTTTATTGGGTTCATAAGTAATAGGGACAATTAAATTATTAAATTCATTATTTATTAAGGATTCCTGGATTGCCATTCTTCTGTTTTCAAGGTCCATAGATTTCCAGGTATCTGCATCAATTTTTTTGATTGCTTCAAGAACTATTTGAACTGAATCAAATCCAAGGCCTTCAAATCCCCCGGGTTTATAACCATATTTTTCTTCATATTTTTCGGTGAATTCTTTAGCAATATCGGTTAGAGCTGATTCAATAGCAAAGTGAGTGGAGATTATAGCTCCCTCAACAGCTTCTTCGCCTATTTCAATAACTTCATCAAAATCGCCAGCATCAGGAAGGATGATTGGCACATTAATACCAAAACGTCTTGCCTGTTTAGCTATAACAGGTGCATCCTGAGGCAGTGGTGGGATTATGAAAAAGGCATCTGTTTCTACACTGCGGATTCTTGTTAGTTGAGCGGTATAATCCTGGTCACCTGTTTGATAATTTTCTTCGATAGTTATAGCATCAGGATTTCCTGTGAACTCTTTGAAAGCTTCTTTAAAATGTTTGGCCAGGGTTATACTATAATCTGCGTTTACATCTTTAATGATTGCTACACTATTAAACCCAAGTGTTTTTGCAACATATTTAGCCAGGGCACGAGCCTGGGCATCATCACCAAAAGGTGTCATAAAGATATAATCCCCCATAGCAGCGATAGTAGGAGTTGTTGCTGTTGGATCCATTAAAACAGTTGCATTATTTTCAAATATTGGGGCTGCTGCTGATAGATAGTTTATATCAGTAGGGCCTACAGCTGCCAGTACTTTTTCTTCTTCTATTAACCTGATAGCAGCATTAGAGATAACAGTCTGGTTACTTTGACCATCAATATTTACATATTCAATCTTTTCACCATGGATACCTCCATTTTCATTGGCCATATCAACAGCTAGATTGGCACCTTTCATAACAAATTCACCAATAGAACCTAATATACCAACAAGACTGGATGTTCCACCTAATTTAATAACATCAGCGGCAAGTATACTTCCACTTAAGCCAAAAACCAAAATTACAACTAAAAATAAACTCATTAATTTTTTCATATATGCTCTCCTCTCATAATTCAATACTTCTTGAAAAAATTAAACATTATATTTAAAAAACAATATCATATTTTGCAAGGGCCTTTTTATCTAGTTTCATTCGGGCCGTTTTCTGGGGATCAACTATCTGACAGACTTCAAGGTCACAGATTAGACTCATTAACATAGCTGTTTCATTTGAAGAAAGTGATGTCCTTTCTGTTATAAATCTAAACATATCATCTGTAGCCATTTGTGCTGCCTCATCAAGAGTTTCTGCTGATGCTATAGTGTACCAGGCATCAATAGTTTCAACCATTGGATTTGGTATGTTTTTAGCTGATAGTAGGTCAACTTTGACTTTCACTTTGCCGGCGATTTCCACTCCGCAAATAACAACTTCTCCATCACCCATATAGGCATGAAGGTCACCCATCGCTAACATTCCACCATCTACCCAGACAGGTAGATAAAGTGTTGAACCTTCGGCAATAACTTTGTTATCCATATTACCCCCAT
>CAZOON010000347.1:0-2318 GCA_964581445.1 uncultured Halanaerobiales bacterium
AGCTTGTTCTAAAGAACCATCACTCTCTACAATATCTAAATATACCTTAAGGTTTCCAATAGATTTCTCATTTTTTTTAAGATAAAATTGTGCTTTAGCAAGAAAAAAATAAAAATCAGAATAATATCCATTAGCCAAATCTATAGCTTTCTTACAAATTTTTTCTGTCTCTTTATATCTCTTATGACCGAGATACATTTTAGCCAGTAAATTATGAATATATAAATAAGAACTTAAATCCTCATTCTTTTCTTTTGCAACTTCATAAGCTTTTTTTGCATTTTCTAAAGCTTTATCATAATCCCCATGCATCCCATAACTATTAGCTAATTGAAATCTATAATATATATTTTCAGGATTTTATTAATCCTTTGTATAATAAAAATTGGATTGTTTTTTGTGAGAAAACTTTTAAAGATGCTTCATATGTTTTGAAATATCTTGCTAGATATACTAACAGGATTGCTATAGCTAATAGTGTTACGAGACATGATTTTCACCAGTAAATTCTATATTTTAAGACTAGCTTTTCACCAGTGAAATAATTTAACATAAATTTCCTTATATGCTTAAAAAATATATCAGAGACTTCCAAAATGGTTGCCCCTGATATATAATGGATTTTATCTCTAAACCCATTAAAAATATCATAATACAATTTGATATAAATTACAATCATTTTGAAGAAGAATATGAAATTTTTTTGGGTAAGTTGGATATAGATGACCTTCGTAAAGAAGCAAATATATCAGAAACTGATCATCTCAAGAAAAATGGAACCTATGAACGAGGCATATATTACTTGCATAACAATAACCTTCAATATGCCAGGATTAAAATTCAGAAACTACAGTGGACAACTGGTATTGATGAAGAAGAAAAAAAGATTTATCTTAGTGTTTTCCCTTCCTTTATCATCAAATACAACAAAGTATCTGTAGATACAATTGAGCATATCAGTAAAAATACCAGAAAGGGTGAGGATATCTTTACAGTCATCAATGATTCAGAATGTATTCTTTCTTCAGAAGATCTTCTCCATAGAACCTGTCAGAAAGTTAATGATACCTGTACTCAGAAAAACTATGCCAGTATATTAAACACTAAGTATACTAAAGTTTACGATATTCCAATAAGTTTTTTAAAATTGTTTGATGAAGTATATAATTACCGATATCCAGCAAGCTATGAACTATATAGAACTGGGGACATATTTATTGGTGAAGTTGCTGAAAATGGAGTATTGTCAAACTTAAACAGGATCTTTAAATTTCTAAGATAGAATTATCATAGGATTTCTTTGCTTACAACCTTCCATAAATACCCTTATCTGTTCTTTTCAATAAAATATATCCAAATTAAAGTAAATTGTTTAACTTTTTTTAATATTTAAGCCTTCAGATTCTGTTCTTTTCCAAGCTCCCGCCAGTAAATATATTCCTTTTTAACAACAGCAAAACATATATTTTAATCCCAGATCACTTCCTATATGATGATATTATCAAAAAATTATTGGAGGTGATTTGTTTGTTCAATGATAAGGTTAAAAAAGAAGATGCAGTAGCTTTTTTTCGTTTCAGTGTCATTTCTCCCATGCTAAATGCACCTAAAGGACATATTGATGCTACAGCAAAGAAACTTGCCAAAACAGAATTTAATGATATAGTTAACCAGAAAATGGTAACTTTTCATTACAGGACTATCTATACCTATTACATGAACTACAAAAAACACGGTTTTGAAGGCCTTAAACCTAAAATGTACAAAAACAAAGGAGCTCATCCTTCTGTCCCGGATGAATATATTAAGTCTATACTCAAGTTAAAAGAAGAACTGCCTTCCCGTTCGGCTAAAAAAATTATCACAATGTTAGAATTAGCCTGCAAGATTGAGAAAGAGTCACTTCATGTAAGAACTGTTAACCGTATCTTGAAACATTATGGCTATACTACTAAAGACCTTAAAAACAGCAATAGGGTTTATGATAAACATGAGAAAAATTGGATTAATGCCATGTGGCAGTCAGATGTTATGTCTGTTTTTTATCTTCCTGATGAAAATGGAAAACAGAGAATGTGTTATCTGATAGCTTTTATTGATGACCACAGCAGGAAAATTTTACATGCACAATTCTACTTTGATGCTACACTAACTAGACTGGAAGACTGCTTGAAAAAGGCTGTTATTAAGTTTGCTGCCCCGGATACTCTTTATGTTGACAACGGTAAAATTTATATCTCAAATGACTTTAAGTTAATCTGTGCCCGACTTGGTATAGTGGTGAAATACAGTAAACCATTTCAACCCAGTGGAAAAGG
>CAZOON010000348.1:0-2305 GCA_964581445.1 uncultured Halanaerobiales bacterium
TATTTACCTCTTTAATTTTTTTTATCTCTTCATCAGCGTCTTTTTCTTCTACTATTTTATCAATTAAATCATTATTTCTTATTATTCTTCCATAAGAACTTGCATCTTCTAATTTTGCCGTTAGTATAGTAAGAGCAGCTTTATTAGTCTTATGTGAATTAATCATATCATTAATTGTATTCTTTGATAATAAAGGGGTGTCTCCATAAAGAATTAAAACAGGGCCTGAATGTTCTTTAATAAAATCCCTCGCCTGTAAAACAGCATGTCCAGTACCCAATTGCTCTTTTTGTATAGCAAATTCAATATTCATATCATCCAGCTCTTCTTTAACCATAGAAGCCTGATATCCAACTATTACAATTGTTTTAGCAGATATATCATCTATCTTAGTAAGAACATGTTTTATCAGGGGTTTCCCTGCTAATTTATGAAGTACTTTACTAAGATTTGATTTCATTCTAGTTCCTTTTCCGGCTGCCAGAACAAGAGTTAACAAACTTGCCATAATACTCCCCCTTCAATGAGTAATTCTTATATTTAAATTATCGTTAGATAAATAATTTCTGTTTTTTTCTTTAACTATTTTATCTATTTTAAGGTTAAGATTTAAATCAGGTATTTCCTTGTTAATAATATATTTTCTCAATATAATTGGATAAATGGCATCTTTAATCCCATACTCAATAAACAGGGACATATCATTATAAGCACTAAACAATCCTATAACATCTTGTTTAAAAAGAATCTTAACAACATTATTTAAACCAACTCCACCAATAATATTTGATAAATTACTTCTTTGTGCCAAATCAACTGTATCATCATAAAAATGTAGTTCAGGCAAATAATAACCATATGCCCGCTCTAATACGCTTATATCTGAATTAAAATTATGACCGACAATTATTTCAGGTTTATATTCTTCAATTTCATTTATTAAAATTTCTATTCCTTTTTTGGCATTCACTGCTGGTGCCAATCTATCATTTGTAAAAATAAAACCTGAAGTAATTATTTCATAATTATTCATAATAACATATTGAATTGAATCCAGTTCGCTTTTTAGATACTCTGTATCCAATCCCATAATTATTTTAGCATCTGGAACCTTACTCAAATCCGGCCTGGATTTAAATGTCACCATTTTATCGTAAGTTTCATCTAATTTTTTCAATTTATGTAAAATTTTAGATTTTCTATTCTTGATGCCTATTACATTAGCCAACTCATTCATACTGGCTGCTTTAAATTTTTTTTCAGTAGGATATCTTTTTAAAACCTTTGTTAATCTTTTTCCACGACCCAGGATTAAAGCAAGTTTAAATTGATATAAATCCTGTGCTTTTACATAGGGAACCATAAAAATACCTCATTTTATATAATATATTATAAGCCTTTAATCGTATGAAGTATAACAGACTACACATTTTTTGTCAAGATACTCGTACTTATACTGTAAATCAGCCTTATAAATGTAAAGGACAGAAACTATATAGTTTCTGTCCTTTACATTTAAGAAACTTCCCTATTATATTTGTCCAATACCTGCTCCTGAATAATATTTCTAAATTCAGATGTAATCGGAAAACAAATATCTCTGAACTCACCATCTTGAGATTTTCTTGATGGCATTGACACGAAAAGGCCATTTTTACCATCCACTATCCTCAAATCTCTGACAACAAAAGATTCATCAAATGTTACTGTAGCATAAGCCCTGGTAGAACCCTCCCGGGTAGATAAAAAAACCCTTACATCAGTTATGTCCACCAAATCACCACCTTTGATATTTTTATATAAATAAATTATATCCCAAAAAATTACCATAGTCAAGAAAATAAGTTAATTTTTTCCATTATTTAAGTATCTCCTCAGACTCTGGGCTATCGGTAAAGCAATTGCTCCTCCAATAATCATTTGCATATAGTCAATTCCTATTTCAGGTATTACAGCAGGCCAACCAATTAAAATACCTTTAGTAAAAGCATAAGCAATAACCATAAAATTACCAGCAATAAATATAGCTAATATACTACGTTTCCATGATTTTCCCTTATTATTTGCTATACTACCTACAATCCAGGCTTCAGTTCCTTTTATAATAAAACTAAAGGGGGCCCAAATTGAATAACCAAGTAATATATCCATCAAAGCAGAGCCAAAGGCTGCTGATATTCCTCCAGCTTTTTTACCAAAACTAATAGCGATAATATAAATAGCAACTTCACCTAAATTAAAATATGATGAGCTTGGACCCGGAAGGTGAAGATAAGTTGCCACTGCAATAAAAGCAATAAAAAAC
>CAZOON010000349.1:0-2297 GCA_964581445.1 uncultured Halanaerobiales bacterium
CCTGTATTGCTTCAAAGCTATAAGTCCAGAGATAGACACTTCCTTTTATATAAATTACCAGATTTTTTTTGAAAAATTTATGGTGATAATTATTATTTTCTACTATATCTATATCTGAGATCAAATCCTGATTTTGCTCTATTTTTTGATTAATAATTTCTTCTAATATTAACTCATACTGATAATTATTTAAGGAATCATAGATTTCAGCTTCATAAAAGTAGGCATGAGAACTATTAGTAAAATAAATTATTCCTATCATTAAAAAAACTATAAAGACAAAGAAACATTTTTTAAACATTACTTCCAACCTCCTTTTTTATCTCATCATAGCAAATATTATATAGCTAATCTTATTATATTAAAATAGATACAATTTATATACATAAATAAGTTCTAATAGAAAACATTTAAAAAACTGCTCTCTATCAGAACTATGTAATCATTTAAATTTTTTTATTAAACACTGTTTTCAATACTGTTTCCTGATAATTTTCATTCTGATCAACAAATGTATTATTTCTTACTTCAGCAGAAATCTCCAGACCTGCTTTATATCCTGGTATATTCCTATTATAAGCAAAAACAATAGTAGTTTTTTTAGAATCATCTGCATCATCGGATTTATCATGAGAAATATATCTAATTCTAGCATTAATAATATTATCATAGTCTATTCGTAAACCACTACCTAAATTAGCAGTATAAGTCATAATAGCTGCTCCCGTGATAGGGGCATCACTTTCAATCTTATAATTAAAGAAAGGACTAAGAGCTTTATCTCCAAGATAATAACTACCTTTCAAGTCAATAGCAATAGCATAACGATTTCTATTATTAGCAAAGTTCAAAAGGTTATTTATCCAGTTATAGTCAAAATTTAGCCTATAATCAATAGCTTCATATCTCCCTCTATATTGAATATCCCCCCTAATATTTTGAGTGCTAACTGTATTATCATCATTTGTAATAATTCTACTTTTAAAACCATATTGCAGTTCTTTATTTCTATCTTCTAAAGATCTTTGATTAAAGCTCATATTAAACAATTGATTTTGAGTAGTTCTTGCCTTTTCATTATCTAGATTATCCTTATAATTACGATAACTTGTGTCTAAACGTAATCGTTCTGAAAGTGACATCCTGGCCCTGCTAAAAAACTCAAACCTATCTGCACTTAAGGGAGAAGATAAGTTTTTGAACTCAGGAGAAACCCTCTCAAAACCACCTGTTAATCTTAATCCGGGAATCTGATATAATAATTCACTTTTTACAGCTGTTCCAATATTGGCTTCTAAGCTAAGTTCTTGAAAGTATTCACTTCGTGATATCATAGTTTGCAAATTCAAGTTTGGATTTAAGCCAGCATTTAGTTCAGCTGAAACTACCCTACTTTCTTCAGCCTCCATAGTTTCACTATCATCAGGGCTATCTTTTACCAGAGAAAGGCCTGTTGAAAAAAGCAATTTATCAATACCTGGAAGATCTGATAAAGGATTATTTGCTTCAAATTCTTTACTTAACCCTAAAACATTTCTTTCTAAGCTTTTTCCTGCACTATATGGTCTTACCCTTCCGGCAGATATTGATAAATCCAAATCTCTATTGGTATATGCAAGTCCAGTCATATTTTGTACCATTAAATACTGGCCATAATCCGCATAAACTTTACCAAGACTTATATCATGTTGCTCTTTAATTAAATTTAAACGATAATTTCTTAAATCTATATTACCATAATCATTGTTTTCAAAATCTATAACATTTCTTAAAGATAGACTGGCTCTATATTTCCAACCATCTCCATTCACACCCATAGCCCGGAGTGAAAAGTCCTGTCTTAATTCCAGACCAGGATCCAAAAAAGAAGACTCAATATTACCACTAATATCATTATTAACCAGAGTTTCTCTTAATTGATATTTAACAGAAGCACTAACTGGTAAAACAATTAATAATAAGGCTATTATCATAAGACTAAAACAGCAAACCTTTTTTTTGATTGTCATATTTTCTTTCCTCCTCAATTTTTAATTAAAAAATTCAATCCATATAATCAGAATCAAGATTTGCTTTTGAATCATAATATTTATATCTAAATTCAAGAGTGATAGTGGGAGTATACTCTGCTGAAACATCTCCCACGAATTCTACTTCTATAACAGCCCAGTTATTAAAAGAACAGATAACTACAAATACATCACCTTCATTTATATCATATAAGCTCTCTGTATAACCTCTATCAGGGGCTTGACTTACTTCTTCTATAGAAAAAGCATCAACTCTAATAATTCCAT
>CAZOON010000350.1:0-2289 GCA_964581445.1 uncultured Halanaerobiales bacterium
CTGGAAACAGTAGGGATTAAATCATAATCAATATAATTCACTAATTGAGGGGCTAAGACCTCTCCAAACACCTGAATAGGAAGATCAAATCCTGCTTCTCTTAATTCGATACCCTCTTCGGGTAAAGCAACTGCCAGTCTCTTTGCACCTGCTTCAATAGCTGCCCTGGCAACTTTAATTGCTCCATGTCCATAGGCATCTGCTTTTACTACAGCCATTATAATCGTTTCTTGTGAAACATTTTTCTTTGCCTGTTTAATATTAAATCTAATATTTTCAAGATTTACTTCAGCCCATACTGCTCTTTCTTTTTCATTAAACATAATCTACTAATCCTCCTCTAAAAAATATAATTATTTGTATAATACCCTACATAATTAATTGCTAACAATTATAATTATATTTTAATTATTATCAAATAATTATGCAAGAAATGTTAATTATTATTTCATATGCAGGGAAATTTAATCCCCTGCATATGAATATTTATCAATATTTTTATATTTCTCCCTGTTTCCTTTTAACAATAAATGTGGCAACATCTTCACCATGTGTACCTCTACCAAATCCTGCATCCATACCTGCCTTTAAAGCAATATCATTTGTTACCTGGGTTCCACCAGAAATCAGTATAACTTTTTTCCTTATACCTTTTTCTATACAGAGTTCATGTAATTTTTTCATATTTGTTCTGTGAATATCATTATGAGTAATAATCGTGCTGATTAATATAACATCTGCATTAATTTCTATTGCTGCATCAACAACTTTATTTATAGGTACTGAAGTGCCAAGATAACTTACTTTAAACCCAAATTTTTCAATACCACCATGCTTAATATCTATTATCTCTCTCATTCCAACTGAATGCTCATCTTCGCCAACTGTTGCTGCAACTATTTTTATTGGTTTATCTTCAACAAATTCCCTGATATAATCATCTGGTAATGCCTCTTCTTTTTCAGGGATTTCAAGTTCATCAACATTAATGCTGAAATCCACCTGTCCTTTAACTTCAAGGTAGGTACCTTCAGCTGGATGCATTACTTCCTTATGGATTACCTCTGGCTTATTTAGATTCATTTTTTTAGCAATTTCTAAAGCAGCAACCTCTGCAACAGCTTCACTGGCAGGCAGAAAAATAGAAATAACTACCCAGCCATCTCCAAGCCATTCAACCTCTGGCTTCAGCTTGTTGCCCTTTCTTAATTCCTTATTTTCTTCCAGTCTTTTATTGACATTATCATCTTTATCAAGCTCGTCTATAAAATCAATTTTTTCTGGATTGTGCAGGGTACATCCACCGATTAAATCACAAGGCATATCAATATCTTCAGGCAAATTATTATATCCAAAATGTTCACATACAGGTGCCAGATAATCCTCATCTCTAGGCACAATAGTACCTGCTGCTACTCCACCATTCATTTCCCTGGAAATACCATCACCATTTCTTTCAGGATAGTAACCAGAATCCACAAAGAAACCATCCTCAACAGCCTTAAAGTAACCTCCAACTTCTTTAACCTCTTCAAGGAATAAAATAGTTCTTTCTTTTAATTCCCGGGCTTTATCTTTCATATAACCTTCATCTTTAAGTTCAATTAATTCCTTTAATCCATCCATACCTGCAAAAGCCTGTTTAGCAGTATCTACAGCCTGAACATTAAAGTAATGCCAGGGTACATTACGACCTTCATCTGGAGTTATAGTGCTCTGCAGGTCTGCAGAAGTTAATTCAGATAATAGTAAATTTAATGTATGAGTAACAGTAGCTTCTCTAATTGAAGACTGCATATATTTTGTATTCTGTTGTGCCCTGAATTTAAAATCAGAAAATAATTCTCTTAAAGCAACTGCATAAGGAAGGTTTATCCTTAAATCAGGAGAAGGTGCAGCTGCAGGAGGCACTGTTGATAGCGAAATATTTTCTTTGGGCATACCTGCTTTCATAGAAAACATGGCATTTATAGCATGCTGTACAAATAACTCAGGCATAACTTTCCAGGCATCACGGGCAGTAGCATTAGCATTATGAGCTCCATCAATTTGCAGCATGTTTGCACTGGCCATAATTTTTTTAGCCACTGCGGCATCAACAAATGATCTATACATATTTACATTACGATATAAAACATTATACTGCGGGTCCTGATGGGCTCCATTAACTCCCTCTTCTGCAAATAAAACGGCTATCTCTGGCCCGGCAACACCACTAACATAGGAATGAAAATTAATTGGCCTTCCCAGTTCATCTTCTATATAAGCCAGAGCCTTTCTGCTTACTCT
>CAZOON010000351.1:0-2263 GCA_964581445.1 uncultured Halanaerobiales bacterium
TTACCGGGGTTACACAGGTGCGAATATTGGGTTTACCATTAACTATCATCACACAGTCAGTACATTGCCCTATGCCACAATATATTCCTCGCGGCTCTTTATTTTTCACTGTATAGCGATGAATACGAATCCCATTTGCCATTAAAGCAGCAGCAACCATTTCTCCTTCATTTGCCAGAATTTCTTTACCATCAACTATAATTTTTACTTTATTTGCTTTATCTTCCCTACCCAGAATGGGATGTTCAAGAACTCGTTTCATTTAGCTTCCTCCCTTCCTGTATTTAATTAATTTATCCTAATAAAAAACCTTCAGGGATTGGGTCTTCTGGGTCAATTACCCATTGATTTAATCCTGTAACATAGGCTCTGCCAGTTATACGGGGAATAATCGCCTTAAATTCACCCACCTCTGTCTCTTCTAAAACCTTACCTTTAAAAACTGTATTAATAATACTTTCAAAAACAAGTTCTTCATCTTTATTCACTTTATTTTTATAATATAGATTAGCCAATCTGGCAGAAGTCCCAGTTCCACAGGGTGATCTATCTATTGCTCCTGGAGGAATTACCACTGCATTTTTAGTATCTGAATCTTTCAAATTTGCTTTCCCGGTAAACATTACATGAGTAATTTCCTTAACAAATGGTTTTTCAGGATGATAAAAATCTACCTGATTATTTACTTCTTTTTTAATTTTATTTCCAATCCTCACGATTTCAGTACCATTTTCTGGTATTATTTTTAAACCTATATCACTGGCAGGTAGAATTATATAGGGATTACCACCATAAGCAATATCTACCTTAATCTTTCCAAAATCATCTGTTTTTATCTCAATATCCTGGCCAAATACATAGGCAGGAACATTTCTAAAACTAACATCTTTAGCTACATGGTCCTTAACATCTACCTTTACCTCTACCAGTCCAGCAGGTGTATCAAGTATTATCTCAGTCACTGGCTCCTTTGCTTCAATAATCCCTGCTTCAATCAATGCTGTTGCTACCCCAATGGTATCATGACCACACATGGGTAGATAGCCACCAACCTCAATAAAAATGACACCGATATCTGCCCTTTCATCACAGGGCTCTGTCAAAATTACCCCTGACATAACATCATTGCCCCGGGGTTCAAACATCAGTGCCTTCCTTATCCAATCCATTTCCTTTTCCATATAAAGCATTTTTTCACTCATTGTATCCCCAGATATGGGGGGAATACCCCCGGTAATAGTCCTCGTAGGCTCACCTACTGTATGTGTATCAATTGTATGTATTAACTTTTTGAATCTCAATACTCTCTCCTCCCTCTTACAAATATATTATATAATTATAGAACTTCTAAATCATGAGTAGTATTATTAAATCTATTTGCTCCACTATTTGTAACAAATATAGTATCTTCAATTCTTATCCCGAATTCTTCTGGTATATATATACCGGGCTCAATAGTAAAAACCATACCTTTTTTTACTTCTAAATCATTACCACTTACAATATAAGGGGCCTCATGAATGTCAAGACCTACCCCATGACCTGTACGATGTGTAAAAAATTCACCATAACCAGCACTTTCAATTACATCTCTGGCAACAGCATCAAGTTCTTCACATTTAACACCCGGTTTAACAAATTCAAAAGCCTTCTGCTGTGCCTTTTTAACAACATTATATACTTCCTTCATTTTATCTGAAACATTACCCAGGGCAAAAGTCCTGGTGGTATCAGAGCAATATCCTCCCACCTTACAACCAAAATCATGTATTATAAAATCACCATTTTTTATTGTGTATTCACCAGGTTTATGATGCCCCAGGGCTCCATTACTCCCTGCTCCAACAAGTGGCTCAAATGATAGACCATCACTATATTTTTTCAATCTCATTTCTATTTCTAATCCGATTTCTTTTTCACTTAAACCAGCTTTTATAAATGCTTTAATTTCCTCCATAACTTTATCTGCAATTTGTCCTGCTTTTTTTAAATTATTTATTTCATCTTCATCTTTAATCATACGGACAGCTTTCATTATCATACTTGCTGGATAAACATTTTCTAAACTTACTATTTCCTTTAAATTGAAAATATGAGAAAACCAGAGATTATCATCAATAGCAAACTTTTTATTTTTGCTTTCTTTTAAAATTCTCTTTACAATCATTACTGGATTTTCTTCATCCTTCCAGAAAAATATATCTCCTTCAATCTCTTCATCTTCCAGCTGTTTTCTATACATTTCAGGTATTACAATTTTTTT
>CAZOON010000352.1:0-2263 GCA_964581445.1 uncultured Halanaerobiales bacterium
AGATTGTTGCTTATTCTTCACAGCAGGTTGATGATGCAGTATATGGACATGCTCTAAATTTAATAATGGTGGAGTTTTTAGACAGACTAAAACTGCTCACAAGTTATTATCCAAATCCAGTTTAGATGTTAGTGAAGCAATTGATATCTGGATTCCCTTTCATTTTTTGCCTCAGGGTAATACCGGGGATTTTAAGAGAGATTTAATAACCAGTCCTAATTCAAAAAGTTCACAGCTATTACTTGAAGATATAAAAAAATCTGCGAATAGACCAATAGCATTGTATAAACTGGGAATAGGTCTTCATATTTATGCTGATACTTTTTCACATCAAGATTTTAAGGGTTTTTATGATTCTTATAATGATGTATACTTGTTAACTGGTGTGGATGAAAGCTCTAATATTATGATACTAATTAATAAGATAAAAAGGCGTTTGAAAAATAAATTTTTAGATATTCCTCCTGTTGGCCATGGACAGGCTCTTACTAATCCTGATATACCATATGCAAATTGGTCATATAAAAGACCAGGTGGAGAAATAATAGTAGTTAATAATTTAAAAGAACGTTTTATTCCTGCTATAAAAAATATTCATGACTTTTTATGTGTCTATCTTGAGGAAAATCCTTCTTTTAAAGATAATGACGTTGAATTAAAAGCTTATGACTTCTATAAAGAAAAACTAATAGAACTACTTACTTTTCAGGGTAATTCAGATGAAAGACATCAAAACTGGTTGGATAAAGTTAATAATAATTATTTTGAGTTTGGAGATTTTGATGAGGTTGATACCCAACTTAATTATGATAAAAGGAACTGGTTTCGGAGAGCAGTAAAGGCAATAGAAGATAGAGGTTTTAAAAATAAGGCCTATAATTTTCATTCTTTTTATAAAAAGGATAACTTTGAACAGTCCGACTGGGTTATGTTCATGCGTGCAGCATCTGAACATAAATATAAAATTATTCATGAAATACTACCTGCCTGTGGTGTTGATGCAGGATGATGGAGGTAGGTGAAATAAATGGATTTTAGTTTTTTATCTAAAAAAGATAGAGGTAATATTGAAAAAATTAATCAATATCTTGGTATGAGTCATAGAACAAAACCTTATGATTTTAATAAAAGTGAAGATATTATAGAGGCTAGCTCATTTATTACTGCTGAATATATTGATTTTGCCCATTATTGGAGAACTTTATCAAACATTGAAGAAGATTTTGATGAAAGTTTGGAATATTATTATCCTGCTGCCTGGACAAATATGGGTCTTGAAAATTCTACTAATGATGAGGTACTTGATGAGGCTGTTTTATGTATTAGAGATGCATCAGAAATTTTTTATAAGCTTATGGATAGAGCTGAAGAACGGTGTAAAAAAATTTGGTATTATATTTTGCTTAATGCTCCGGAACAGGTTAAGGAATATTTCTTTGGTGATGTTCTTAGTTTTAAAAAGGAGTTAGTTGAAGATGTTTTGAAGGAAGAATTATTTGAAATTTTTCTTCAAACTGATTATATGCTTTCTATAGAGGAAGTAGCAAAGGACTTTGCACAGAAATTGCTAAAGAGATTATGACACAGGTACATGACACAGGGACGTTTCGACTGTCATAATATTGAAGAGAGAATAATATAATAAAATAATAAATTATGTAAAAACTATAGTTTTTTAAACGAGAGAATGAAAACAATTCCTGTTCTGCCCTCAATAATTTTCTATTAATAATTATATGTTATTTTCTTTAATCTAATTATAGTTTATTTTATCTATAATCCCATATTTGACATTTGAGAAAAGCAAAAGCCGCAAGAACCCTATAAATAAAGGGTTTTTACGGTTTTTTTGATGTTATAAAAGTGCGTATTTTTTTAATTTTTTTATTGGTGACAATCTGATAGTCTGTTCTAAAGCCAAAAGTTTCATGTAAAGTATCAGTAAAATCGTTTCTTGTATAAGCGGGAATATAGCCTTCACCTTCAGCTTCGAGAAAATTCATGTCTTTTAAATTCTGGATTATTGTTGAACAAGTAAACTCATTACCTAATCGTTTTTCAAGTAGCCGATAAATTATTAATGAAATAAAACAGGTGGAACCAATATTTATTAAAAAATTAGTTAGATAGTTCTTATTGATTTAATATCTGAAGCTGTCAAAAAATTCCGGAAACTATCACAAACAAGAATCGGATCATTATCATGAATTAAATATTTAGGTTTATGGTCAAAAGGAGTAGCGTTTCTTACTTGTTGTTTGAC
>CAZOON010000353.1:0-2260 GCA_964581445.1 uncultured Halanaerobiales bacterium
TATTGAGTAGCAAGCTCTCTGGCCTCTTTATAGTTTTCTGTAGTCTCGGCCAATTTATCATTAATATCCTGGATTTTACTTTCAAGTTCTTCCCTTTGTTGCCGCAATTCAGCAATCTTCGTCTGCAATTTTTGCCTGTCTTCTTCCAGTGCTTTGATGTCATCCTCAGCCAGCCTTAGACTTTCCCGGGCTGCTGCAACCTCTTTTTCTGTAGTATTTAGCTTTTTCTCCAGGCCGTCTTTTTGTTTTTGTAAGAGCTCCAATTCATTGGCCTTAGTTTCTATCTTATCCTTCATATCCTGTAATTCAATGTCTTTTTGTATTATCTCTTCATTTAAATTATCGAGTTTTTCCAGGACCTCATTAATATTTAAAAGAGCCTGCCTGAGACCAGAATAAATTGAAAGTAAAATAGTTATGGATATTATAGCGATCAATACCCCGGTTAAGATGGTAATAATAATAGATGAATATTTAGGGCGAAGGCCAAATAAAGAAAGCCGCTTTTTCCCAACTTTCATACCAATCTGGTCACCCAGATAAGCAATTAAACCACTTATTAAAATAAGCATAATTATTAATATAATTCCATACATGGCCTTCCCCCTTTCTAAAATTTATTTTCCGCTCTGGTGTAAGATAAAAGCTCCAATAATCAGAAAAAAAATGTTCTGTAACCAGGCACCTGCGAAAGGTGATATTACTCCCTGTCCAGCAAGGGCCCCACCTACAGTAAGCAATATATAATAAATAAAGATAAGAATAATACTTAAACCCATACCTGAAGCTGAGCCACCACCACTCCTCTTTGGCTGAATCCCCAGTGGTGCAGCCAGCAGTGCAAAGATAAAATTCGCAAAGGGAATAGACAGGTGTTGGTGCCATTTCACCCATTCTTCTACAGTACTTCTGCCCTGCTCCTCTTTAAGCTGAATATATTCCCTTAGCTCTTTTAAATTCATATCTTCAATATTTTTCTTTAATTTATTTATTTCATCAGGCTGATGAATATCCTCCCTTGCCAGATATTCACTGAATTCAAGAACAGGTACCCTTTCTTTTGGATCAAGAAAATAAACTTTCCCCTGATAAAAATGCCATTCATTATCCAGCCACCTTGCTTTTTCTGCCTCAATTAAAGCTGTAGGACTGCCATCATTAAATTCCTGCAAATAGACATCAGTCATATCCCCACTCTCTCCATCAAACTTATGTGTATATAATATATAATCAGGTCTTTTCGACTTATTATCTAGAGGTGTTATATATAGATCATACTGTGATTCAGGACGTTTTTCCCCATATCTTATCTCCCAGACAAGCTGGTCATAAATATAATTTGCCTGAGGAACGACCTTTTCATTAATAATAATGGTAAAAACACTCATCAAAAGGCCAACAATCAGGGCAGGTATTATCAATTTTTTAATACTCACTCCACCGGCTCTGAAAGCAGTTACCTCACTATCACCTGATAACCTGCTATAGGCCATTATGGTTGCCAGCAAAGTCGCCATGGGAAATGTAAGAACAATTATTGCCGGAAGACTCAGAAAAAAGAGTTTGATTATTATAAATATGCTAACTCCCCATCTTGTATATAAATCTGTAAGCCTGAATAATAAATCTGTTCCAATAAAAATACCGGTAAAGGCAGCAACCCCGAAGGCGAATGGTGTTAGTAATTCTTTCAATATATAAAGATAGATTATTTTCAAATTCTAAAACGCCCCCTTCACAGTATATATATATATTAAATAGTAAATTTTTCTCCAAGGTAAAATTTGCGGGCAAGCTCACTTCCGGATATCTCCTCTGATGTCCCTGAAAGCAATATTTTACCCTCATGCATAATATATGCTCTATCAGTTATAGAAAGCGTTTCACGAACACTATGGTCAGTAATCAAGACCCCCAGACCTCTGTTTTTAAGATAACTAATAATCTCCTGGATATCATTAACCGCTATAGGGTCAACCCCGGCAAAGGGTTCATCCAGAAGAATAAAAGCGGGGTCTGTCGCCAGTGATCTTGCTATTTCCACCCTCCTTCTCTCTCCACCAGAAAGTTTAAAACCCTTGCGCTCACTCAAATGAGAAATATGGAATTCTTCCATTAATTCCCGGGCATTTTCTTCAATTTCATTTTTAGATAAATCCTGCATTTCTAAAATGGCAAGAATATTTTCTTTAACACTCAGTTTTCGAAATATAGAGGCTTCCTGAGACAGATAGCCAATACCCCTGCGAGCCCTCTTATA
>CAZOON010000354.1:0-2252 GCA_964581445.1 uncultured Halanaerobiales bacterium
TTTTTGATGAAGCTGAAAATAGAATGCATACAATTAAAGCTGTAATGGTTGCAACTCTGTAAATAATAAAGATTAAATAAAATTTAAGGAGAGTTGATAATATGTCAAGAATGGTTATTGCCCTGGGAGGAAACGCACTGGGCAAAACTCCCCTGGAACAAAAAATGTCAGTAAAAAAGACTGCTGTCCCCATTGTGAATCTTATTGAAAAAGGTCATGAGCTTATTCTAACTCATGGAAATGGTCCTCAGGTTGGTATGATTAATTTAGCGTTTGAGCACTCTTCTGAAAATGAAGGAGATTTACCGGAAATGCCTTTTCCCGAATGTGGAGCTATGAGTCAGGGTTATATTGGTTTTCATTTGCAAAATGCCCTGGGAGAAGAGATAAAAAAGCGTTCTTTAAATTGCTCTGTTTCAACAATTATTACCCAGGTTATAGTAGATGCTAAAGATGAAGCCTTTGATAACCCCAGTAAACCTATAGGCAATTTTTATAATAAAGATGATGCAGAAAAGCTTGCTAAAGAAAAAAGATATAATATAATTGAAGATGCTGGAAGAGGATATCGGCGTGTTGTTCCTTCACCATTACCTATAGATATTGAAGAAAAAGAAATAATAAAGATACTGCTTGATAGTGGCCAAATTGTTATAAGTTGTGGAGGAGGAGGAATACCAGTAATTAAAGATGAGGACTCATTAAAAGGTGTTCCAGCAGTAATTGACAAAGATTTTGCAAGTAGTAAATTAGCGCAAATACTTGATGCTGATTTATTAGTTATCCTGACAGCTGTAGAGAAAGTTGCCATTAATTTTGGCAAAGAAAATCAGCAATGGCTTAACAAAATGACAGTAGATGAAGCTAAGAAATTTATTGATGAAGGTCAATTTGCAGCAGGGAGTATGTTACCGAAAATAAAGGCCTCTATAGATTTTGTTGCGGGCGGATCTGGAAGAAAGGCCTTGATTACATCTCTGGATAAGGCAAAAGATGGTATTAATGGTAAAACAGGAACCTATATTATAGAATAAAAATTGATACTTAATAAAGTAATAGTCTTAGGCAATAGTTTTGTTAATATTGTTTAAGACCTTTTCTTGTTTGCCTATATATATTGATTATGATAAAATATTTTGAGAGGTGACATGTATGATAAGAAAAAGAATTACAATTTTTGCGGGTAATTATGGTAGTGGAAAAACAGAATTAGCAATTAATTATGCACTAAGACTTAAATCTGAGGGCGGGCAGGTAGTACTTGCAGATCTAGATGTAGTTAATCCTTATTTTAGATCAAGGGAAAAAAATGAATTTTTAAAAGAAAAAGGTATTGAAGTTATTTTTCCTGCTAGACTTGCCAAGGCAGATTTGCCAGTAATTTCTGCTGATGTAAAAAAGATTATACAAAATAAAGACTTAAAAGGTATTTTTGATGTCGGCGGAGATGACGATGGGGCCGTTGCATTGGGTAGTGTTTCCAGAAAATTAAAAAAATCAGATTATGAGATGAGTCTGGTTGTCAATACAATGAGACCTTTTACAAGTAAACTTGATGGAATAGTTAAAATGAAAAATATGATTGAAAAAAATGGGAAGCTCAGTTTTGATAATATTATTTGCAATATTAATCTAGGTCGTGAAACGAAATTAGAGCATATAAAAAAGGGTTATCCCCTTGTTAAAGAGGCTTCTGAAAAATTGGATTTACCAATTAAATATTTAGTTGTAATGAAAAAATTATTACCTTTACCTGAAGATTTTATTATTAATGAGAAAATTTTTCCTATTGACATTTTTATGAAACAACCCTAGGAAAAATAGGAGTATAAATAATGCATAATTATAACTTTGAAGAATTAATAAAACTTAATAGAAAAAAAGATGTAATTATTAATTCTACACATGATGGTTTGATGTCGATAAATAAAAATGGAAAAATAGAATTGTTTAATAAATCGGCTGAAAATATTCTTGGTATAAAAAAAGATAAGGTTATGGGAGAGTTTGTAGAAACAGTAATACCTAATACAAGGCTACATTTAATATTAAAAAATGGAAAGTCAGAACTAAATCAGATTCAATACACAGGAGGAGCCACAATCATTACTAATAGGGTTCCTGTGAAGGATGAAATGGACCAAACGATTGGTGCCGTTGCAGTTTTTAGAGCTATAACTGAAGTAAGAACACTTGCTGAGGAAATTACTAATTTAAAAGAAATCAGGGTTATGTTAGAGGCGATAATAAAA
>CAZOON010000355.1:0-2246 GCA_964581445.1 uncultured Halanaerobiales bacterium
AATCTCAACACTACTGGCAGGTTTGCAAATATAATTATTCATTATTCCTCCTCTACTAATTTTTTTAAAAAATCCAGTCTTTTCTCTATCTCTTTTTCTCTCATATTATTGCCTGGATTATAAAATATATTTTCCACATTTCCTGGTAAATAATCCTGTTTAACATAATTATATTTATAGTTATGGGGATATTTATAATCAAGTCCATGTCCAAGTTTTTCAGCTCCAGCATAATGAGCATCCTTTAAATGAAAAGGTATTGAATCAATATCATGATTTTTTACATAATTTATGGCACTGTCAATCCCCTTAATTACAGAATTGCTTTTATCGGCTGTAGCAATATAAAGAGCTGCTTCAGCCAGTGGTATTCTTGCCTCCGGTAGGCCAAGAAATTCTACTGCTCTTACAGCTGAATTTGCTACGATTAAAGCCATCGGATCTGCAAGCCCAACATCTTCTGCAGCATGAACAATTAATCTCCTGGCAATAAATTTAGGGTCCTCCCCTGCCTCCAGCATTTTGGCAAGCCAAAAAAGTGTTGCATCAGGATCTGAGCCTCTCATGCTTTTAATAAAAGCAGAGATTGTGTCATAATGATTATCACCACCTTTATCATAATTAAGAATCTTTTTTTGTAAAGATTCAGCCACCAGATCTTTACTAATTTTAATCTTTCCATTACTATCAGTTGAAGATATTAAAACTACACTTTCTAAAGTATTCAATGCTACCCTGGCATCACCACCTGATAACTCTGCAATAAATTTAATAGTCTCTGCCTCAATATCGATATTCAGTTCATAAAGTCCTCTGTTTTTATTATTTAAGGCATTTTTTATTATTTTAATTAGCTCTTCAGTTTTTAATTTTCTAAACTCTATTACCCTGGAGCGGGAAAGCAGGGGGGAATTAACCTCAAAATATGGATTTTCTGTTGTTGCCCCAATCATTATTATTTTCCCAGCCTCAACTGCCGGTAAAAGTGCATCCTGTTGAGATTTATTGAAGCGATGTATTTCATCAATAAAAAGAATAGTACTTTTATTATAAAGTTTTAATCTTTCTCCTGCCTCATTAATTACTTTCCTGATTTCTTTTACCCCTGAGGTAACAGCATTAATTTTTTTATAAACAGCACTGGTTTTTTTAGCAATTACATGAGCAAGACTTGTTTTGCCGGAGCCAGGGGGACCGTAAAAAATCATTGATTGAATATTATCTGATTTAATTGCTTTATATAAAAATTTGTTTTTACTCAAAATTTCATCCTGTCCCACAATATCTGAAATATCTTCTGGCCTCATTCTATAAGCCAGGGGTGAATTGTTATCACTATTATTTTCCTTATTAAGATTTTGATCAAAGAGATCCATTTCTTATTATCCTTTCCTCACTTATAATAATATCAACCGGGATATCATTTTTTTCTATGGGAATGTTATCAACAAGTAAAGATTCAAAAACCAGGGCCACCTTGATAATATCTTTTTTTATTAAAGAAAAAAATTTTTCATAATATCCATAACCATATCCAATCCGGTAACCACTTTTTGAAAAAACAATACCTGGCACTATAACAAAATCAATAATATCTGGAAGAAAGTCAGCTTTCAATAGAGATTCAACAGGCTCAGGTATTTTATTAGCTCCAGGAATTATATCTCTATCCGGATTAATAATCTGCTTTATTTCCATTTTGTTTTTCTCAGGCATTATATATGGAATAAATATATGTTTATCTTTTGTAAGTAATCTTTTGATTATCCCCATGGTCAATACTTCATTATCTATAGAAACATAAGTCATAATATTTTTGCAATTATTTAATTCCTTTAATCGAAAAAAATTTTTTTTTATTTTTTTACTCTTTACAATAAGATCTTCTTTATTAATAGTCTCTCTAAAATTTAGAAAAAAATTCCGTAAATCTTCTCTTGTATTCAAAAATCTCACCTCATATTATAAATAATACCAAATAATAGACTATACTGCAATGAAGTATTATATTTTATTGTGCTTATCGTTGCTGGGCTGGCAGTGGAGTATGGCCCAGGTGGTAAGCATTATGGATAAAGAGACGCAGGCGCCTTTAGCTTACGTCACCTTGCAAAGTGACGATCCAAGGGCGGTTGCTATTACCAATAACGATGGTCAGGCCAATCTGACTTCTTTCGTCGGAGCGGAGCAGATACAAATTCGCTCCATGGGCTACGAGACCCTTTTGCGATCATACGAAGACCTGG
>CAZOON010000356.1:0-2235 GCA_964581445.1 uncultured Halanaerobiales bacterium
ATATTTCTGCACGACCTCTGGTATAACCATTTCCTACAATCATTTCAACATCTTTACCTACACCCTCTGCACCCAGAGCAGCCTTAGTAAAACTTGTAGCCATACTGAAAAAATAAATCTTACCATCATCTTTTGTTGCCAGAATAGATGACATCTCTGTATCAGGAATGTTTACGTTATTAATAACTATATCCACCAATTCTCCATCTGTAGCTTCTTCAACTAATTCCATTATTTCAACAGGTTTGGTGGCATCTCCCTGAAGTACAACATCAGCCAATCCAAGCTCTCTAATACGGTCACAACTACTGTCACTATGACCAAGACCAATAACTTTACCGGTAACACCTGCACGTTTTTTAGCTTCATACAAACAGAGTAGACCCGATTTTCCTCCAGCTCCAACAATCAAAACATTGTCACCAGGTTTTACAAGCTTAGCTGTCTGAGCTGCAGCTCCTGCTACATCAAGTACCGCCAGAGCGAGTGTATCTTCAAGGTCTTCTGGTAATTTAGCATATATACCACTTTCAAATAAAATTGCCTTGCCTTCAATCTCTACCTGGTCAATATCACTGTGCACTTCTTTAATTTTATCTATGTGTAAAGGTGTTAAAGAAAGTGAAACAAGTGTAGCTATCCTGTCTCCAACCTTTAAATCTCTATCTTTTAATTTATCTCCAATTTTTTCAATAGTACCTATTAACATACCTCCTGAGCCTGTTACTGGATTATGATGTTTACCGCGTTCAGCAACAATTCCAAGCATTTTTTCCTTAATTTTTTCTACATCTCCACCGGCCTCTTCCTTGATCTGAGTAAAACTGGCAGAATCTATGTTTAAAACCTGGACATTAATTAATATTTCATTATCATAGAGCTCCATTTTATTATCAATCTGCCATGCTGGTTGTGGTAAGACACCTTCTGCACCAATTACACGATGTACTCCATATTTGTTTCCTTTTTTCATTTTTAATCACTTCCTTTATTTAATGTATTTTTTAAGAAAATCTTTTAGTCTATTTATACCTTCTGGAAAATTCTTCCTTCCAAATCCCAGGCGGAAATGATTACCAGCACTCGAAAAAACTGAGCCCGGTAAAAGCATTACATTCTCTTTTTCAAGCAGTCTTTTACAAAAACTATCAATTGAATTATCTAAATTTAACTTTGGAAATGCAATCGGACCTGCCTGTGGTGGAATCCAGGTAAAAATCTCATTATAATCTGCAAAAAAATCATCAGCAATTTTTAAATTGTTTTTTATTATATTCAAATTACGCTCTAATATCTTTTCTTTTGCTCTCAAAGCAATTATACTTAATATTTCAGAAGGAGCACTACTACAGATAGTTGTATAATCCTTAAATCTTACAAATCTTTCAAGCAAGTCCCTATTTTTACTGATTAACCAGCCAATCCTGAGACCCGGAAGTCCAAAACTCTTGGAAAGACCTGAAAGTGATACAGCTTTTTGATAAAAATCAGCAGGTGAATCCAGACGCATATTTGCATCATATTCACTAAATTTATACATCTCATCTGAAAATAAATATAAATTATGTTCTTTTACAATCTCTAATAATCTTTTAAAATCTTCTTTATCTGGAATAAAACCACTGGGGTTATGCGGAAAATTTATTATCAACATTTTAGTATCCTGAGTAATTTCCTTTTCTAATTGATCTAAATCCATTATCCATTCACCATTTTTTAATTCAAGCTGCCATTTACTCACTTTACACCCCAGAGAATTTGGGATTTCATAAAGGGATTGATAGGCGGGGAAAATTGATATAACATGATCTCCTTTATTTAATAATGTATTCAAAGCAATAAATATACCTTCTGCAGGGCTTATAAGAAGCACATCTTCTGGCTCAATATTCTCATATAGATTACTTATTTCCTGACGTAATAAAGGATGACCCCAGGTTTCTGTATAACCCAGGCTGAGATTATCCCACAATTTTCTACCCTCTTCATCAGAAAGTTTAAGTAATTCTTCCAGGCTTAAACTCTCACAATCAGAAGAGCTTAAAAGGTATTTTGCTTTAAATTCATACAGGGAAAAATATCTTTCAAGTTTAAACTCATTAATTTGCATTTATTTTCCTCCTGAATTTATACTTATATTAAACATTTACTAGCTAATATTTATAATTAATATTTTTCCTGCAAAAATTCCAGGCTTTCTTTTATAGCATGTAATGTATATTCAAGGTCTTCTTC
>CAZOON010000357.1:0-2232 GCA_964581445.1 uncultured Halanaerobiales bacterium
AGGTTTTAAATAGTCTTTCCATTCCTTTATTCCTGCTTCAAAACCCATAATATAAATTGCTCCTTCCGACCATATGATATCAAACTCTCCTCTGGCAAAGGGTAAATCTTCCATTGATTTTTCTACTGTTGTAATTTTATCTTGTAAACCCTGTTCCTTTGACTTTAAATTTAATTTTGTTAAAAATTCAGGAAATAAGTCAACTGCAGTTATTTGCCCTTCAATATTTTGAGCAAGAGTAATCGTTTGAGCACCTGAGCCACAACCAATATCTGCAACTTTTAAAGACTTTTTCTTCTTAAAATTTATAAAATTCAATGCCATTAATATATCAGAAGGACTACCAGGTCCCTGTCTATTAGCATCTTTGTGAAAATCAATTAATAATTCTAATTCTGTCATTACCATTCTCCTTTATAATTTATATTTAATACAATATTAAACCTGAATTATTCATAACATTAATCCTTAATCATGTTAAAGCTTGTAATTTCAATAATTTTTACCAATGTAATTTATCACCTAATGGGTGATAAAAAATCTTGAAATTTTTCTCTAAAAATGTAGAAAAGGAAGCCCTAATCCTTTATAATAATAGTAACCACACTAATAAAAGGAGGGCTTCCCTAATGGATACTATATTACAAAATAAAACGAATTTCAACCCATATTTAAATATTAATTTTCAAGGTGGTAATTTAACCTCAGATTCTGGTGTTTTACTGTATAAAGAATTTGACAATAAAATTGGTTTCAGTAAAGAAATAAAAGCCAATGTAATCATAGAAGATGATATTGACCATAGAAAACATAAAAATGAAGATGTAATAATCCAAAGAATTTATCAAAATACTCTGGGATACCACGCTGATAATGATGCTGATGATCTAAAATATGATGAGGCACTTAAATTAGTACTAGAAAAAGAAGATATTGCTTCTCAGCCGACCATATCAAGAGCCAATAATCAAATAAGTAAAGAGAATGTAAAACAATTTCAAAGTGCTAATTTAAATTTGATAGATAGAGTTAACGAAATAAATTCTCCAGAACAAATAATTTATGATCTAGATTCTACTAATTGTGAAACTTATGGAGATCAATATGGCTCCAGTTATAATTCTCACTATGGAGCCAATGGATATCATCCTCTGGTAATGTTTGATGGTGTTACTGGTGATTTTATCAAAACTGAATTAAGAGCAGGTAACGTATATACCTCCAGACAGGTTGTTAGATTTATTGGTCCAGTCATTAAAAGATATAATAAAAAATATAAAAAAATACCCTTTTATCTTAGAGCTGATAGTGGTTTTGCCAAACCTGGTTTATATAAAATATCTGAAGAACATAAGATTTCATATGTTATTAGGCTAAAAGCTAATGCTAAGCTGTATGAACTAGCTAAGCCTTTAGAAGATCAATTAGCTCAACAATGTCAAATCAACATGCATAAACATCAGTGTATTTTTGGTGAATTCAACTATAAAGCAGGCAGCTGGGATAAAGAACGTAGGGTTATAGTTAAAATTGAAAAACCAAAGGGTCAATTAACTTTTCAGTATAGTTTCATTGTTACTAACATAAAAGAATGGACTCCAGAAAAAACATTTAAATTCTACTGCAAAAGAGGTACTATGGAAAACTTTATAAAAGAAGCCAAGCATGGTTTTGCAATTGATAAAATGAATAGTACTGATTTTTGGACAAATGCAAACAAATTACAGCAAATGGTCTTAGCCTATAATCTAAATAACTGGATGAGACGTCTATGTTTTCCTGAAATCAACTTGTCAGATAGAATCTCGACTATAAGGACTAAGCTAATTAAAATTGCTGGAAAGATAGTAAAAACAGGCAGGTATATTTATTTTAAATTAGCCAGTAGCTGTCCTAATAAAAATTTATTTTTCAAGGTGCTTAACAATATACAGAATCTGGATTTTGCTTAATCTGATTTAGTCAACAACAGTTAGTTAAAAAATCAAGAGACTAAGGAACAGGGTATTTCTAACCTTTTTGAATGTAATAGTTTACCATTTTAGAAAAAATATATTTCTAAACCCATATTAAGTTTGATAGAAAGAAATATTTTTAAACTTTCTTTAAATTATTAAAAAAATTATTAAAAAATTACAGGCTAAAGTTCAATTTGAAGTTGCTATGAATAATTCAGGTTTGTTTATATTGGTAATATTCGTAATATGTATAGTCAAAAAAGTAAATTCCTAT
>CAZOON010000358.1:0-2232 GCA_964581445.1 uncultured Halanaerobiales bacterium
GAAAAAAAACTTGCTACTATTAATGCTAATATTAGAAAAATAAAGTAATTTATGTTCTACTCCTCTACCAGAAATCATATAGTTTTACAGTAGAGGAGTGTTTTAATTGAGGACTATTTTTTATTATTTATTAATATTATTTATTATATTAATAATATTTCCCTACATATTGCTATATAATGACCATGACAATAATTCTGAAATTATTATTAAGGTATATCATCACCGGGAAAATAAAACTATTTCCATGAATTTAGATAATTATTTAAAGGGGGTGCTAGCAGCAGAAATGCCTGCAAGTTTTGAGTTGGAGGCATTAAAAGCTCAGGCTGTTGCTGCCAGAACCTATGTATTAAAACACAAAGAAAGTGGGGGTAGCAGGGAGCATCCTGGTGCAGATATATGTACAGATTACAGATATAGCCAGGCCTGGTATTCTGAACAGGAAATGAAAGAAAAATGGGGTTTTATACCCTTTTTTTATTACTGGGCAAAAGTTAGCCGGGCTGTAGAAGAGACAAAATATGAAGTAATATATTATAATGATAAATTAATTGATGCTGTTTATCACAGTAATGCTGGTGGTCAAACTGAAGATGCTCAAAATGTTTGGGGGAAAAAAATTCCCTATTTATTAAGTGTTAATAGTCCTCATGATAAAGAAAATCCAAAAAATTATTTACATAAATATAAATTTACAATAGATGAATTTGAAAAAAGACTGGGAATAAATTTAATTAATAAGGTCCCGGAGAATAAGGATATTTTTAATGTGCTCAGTAGAACTGAGGCTGGAAGAATCCAAAAAATAAAGATAAATAGTATTAACTTTACTGGAAGTGAAATAAGGGATAAATTAGGGCTTCCTTCCTGTAATTTTACTTTTACTTTAAAGGATAATGAGATTAGTACTAAAGTGGTAGGGAATGGTCATGGTGTAGGTATGAGTCAGGATGGGGCAAATGGTTTTGCTAGAAATGAATATACTTATGTTCAAATTCTAAAACAGTATTATCCGGGAACAAGTATTTCTACATATAAATAAGTGTATATTTTATCCACTTTCTGGAAAAGATATTTCTGGAGGTGGATTTATTATGTCAAATAAAAATAAGGGTTATTTTTTCAAGATTGATAAAGATAAAATTATTTTGCAATTAAAATCTTTAATTAAAAAAAGACGAGCAAATAAGGGTATTACAATACTAATATTATTCTTTTTTCTTATGGGAGTTGCAATAGCAATATATAGAAGTGATATCGGCACAGAGTCCATGACAGAAGAGTTAAATTCTCGAAAAGAGCAAATTGTTCAGGAAGAACAGATGGTGCAGGAAAATATTATTATTGAAGAAGAGCCTGAACTAGAAAAAGTAAATGAACAGAAAAAGATAGAACAAGTTAAAGAACAAGAACTTACAGGGGTTGTAACAGAGGCTTTAAAACCGCTGCGAGAGAGCAGCACAAAAGATATCAATTTTATAAAACCTCATTCTGGAGAAATAATTGCAGATCAGGGCTGGTACTATCATCCAGTATTTAAAGACTGGCGTTATCAAAATGGCATTATTATAAAAGGGCAGTCTGGTGATATTGTAATGGCTGTAGATTCAGGAAAGGTTGTGCTTATTACTGAAGATGAATATAAGGGCTTAAGCCTTAAGATTGACCATGATAATGGCTGGGAAACAGTATATTCGCATCTTGACAGAGTTTCAGTAAAAAAGGGGGAATATATAGCTAAAGGTCAGGAAGTTGCCAGATTGGGCGATACAGGCATGACAGAGCAAAATATATTGGAGTTTGAGCTTTTTTATAAGGATAAAAACATGTCACCTTTAAAATATTTTAAATAAAAAAACGGACAGCTTAAAAAGCTGCCCATTTTTTTATTATGCTATACTTCTGCGCTTTGATCCATAATTTCGCCACTTCTAATTTTATTGAAGACATTCAATGATTCGCCTACCATCCAGATTTCAAGGATAAGCAAAATGACGCCAATAATTGTTAATAACCAGTTATTGGCATGAGCAAAACTATTTACATTGTAAATTAAGGCCCAGGTTTCAACAATAATCATAAATATAAATGGAATAATGGTAATTGCAAGTGGTTTTTTCTTCCGGGCCAGATATACCGTTGCTGTTAGCAGTGCCAGAGCAGCCAGCATTTGATTTGCTGTACCGAATAATGGCCAGAGGATTAAACCACCTTTACCACCATTAATCT
>CAZOON010000359.1:0-2226 GCA_964581445.1 uncultured Halanaerobiales bacterium
GGCCAGATAATGAGCTTCCAGTTTATCACTGGAAATTATTAATCCAGCTTTATGAGATTTAACCATAGGTCCAACAATTAAAGACGGGGCTACTCTCCTCAATCTCATACCTATTAAATCAATAAAACTAACCTTAACGCCTGCTGCTACCGCTGAAATCCAAAGGCCGATTGGTATAAAATAAAAGAAAACAGCTACTAAAATAACAATCAAAACAATAAACACCAGGGGTAAAATATTACTCATAAAATCACTCCTCTTCTTTTTTCTTAACAACAATCCTATTACCAGAAATTTTTATTATCTCAACTATTTGACCACTTTCAATAAAATCACCTTCACTTACAACATCCAGTCTTTCTCCATCTATCTCAATAATACCAGCTGGTCTTAATGGGCTTAGTACTTTCCCTTTTTTAGCTATTAAAGTCTCTTTATCAATCTGGACTACATAACCCCTTTCTTTTGTCTGACTTTCACCCAATGCTATTCTTTTCCAGAACCTGCTTGCACCAAAAAACTTAATGATTACTATCGTAGCCAGGATTGAAATAAAAAGCACAGTTGCCAGTACAGTTAAAGCAATATTTGCTGTTGGAAAGAGGAAAAACAAACTGGAAAATATCGCTATCAAACCTCCGATGCCTGTAATACCAAAACCGGGTACAATAAATATTTCCATGCTTATAAGAATCAGACCTACAATAAAGAGAACTACAAGTCCCCAATTTGCAACACCATTAATAATATATGCGCTAAAAAAGGTCCCCAGTGATACCAGTCCGATAGTTCCACCAACTCCCCAGCCAGGTGTCAAAGCCTCAAAAATTAATCCAATAAAGGCAATACTCAATAATACTCCACTCACAGCTGGTCTTGTTACTATTCTGGCAAACTTTTCGCTGGATTTTGCCCTTATTTCAACAATCTTGCTTGAAGAAAAACCCAGGACATTCAGGAGTTCATTAATATTATTAACCTTATAATCTGCAATATCATTCTTTATTGCCTCTTCAGTAGTTAATGTTAATAATTTGCCACTAGCAATTATTCCCTCAATCTCAATATCTGCATCAACCATAGCTGCAGCAAGCTCTGAATTTTTCCCTCTTCTTTCTGCAGTAGCCTTAAATTCCTTGCGTAAAGCAGAAATATATTTTTCATCATTTGGTCTGGTTTCTGCTGCACCAATACTGCTTCCAGTGCTCATTACCAGCTTTTCTGAAGATAGAGATATTAAAGCAGCTGCTGACCAGGCCCTTCCCTTAATAAAACCCACTGTAGATATTTGACTTGCAAAAATCAGGTCTTTAATTTTAATTCCTGAATCAACAAGACCACCATAACTATCAAGCTCAAAAATAATTAAAGATGCCCCTGCGTCTTCCGCTTCTTTAATGCCCCTTTCTACAAAAGACACTAAACCGGGGTCAATTTCCCCACTAAGATTAATTTTATATACAATATCACTATCAAAAGCATACCCTATTGAAGAAATAAAGATAACTATTAATGTAAAAAGAAGAAAGATTATAGTTTTACTATCCTTTAACATACAATCACCCCCTGAATAAACAAAAAACCCGCAACTAGCGGGCCTATTGTAATCTGCTTTTCACAAATTCACTTACTTTACTACCATCTGCCCTGCCTTTAATCATGGGTATTATTTTCCCCATAACCTTTCCCATATCAGCCATACTACTAGAATTTGTTTCACTAATAACTTCATCTATCATGTTACTTATATCTTCATCAGAAAGTTGTTCAGGCAAATATTCAAGTAAAATATTTATCTCTTTTTTTAGTTCTTCAACTCTATCATCTCTATTATTTTTTTCAAATTCTTTAATAGAATCACGATGCTGTTTAACTTCCCGGGCAAGTACTTCTATTACTTCTTCATCATCTAAATCTTTCCTTTTTTTAATTTCTTCATTTTTAATAGCAGCCCTTGCCATTCTAATTACAGACAATCTCTTTTTTTTCTTTTTCTTCATAGCAATTTTCATATCATCAAGCAGGACATCCTTTAAATCAGTCATTTTTTCACCTCATTAAATTTTGCTAATTATCCTGGAGGCCACTGCATATCTCGCCCACCTAGTAGATGGAAGTGAATATGAAAAACAGTCTGCCCTCCCTTTTCTTTACAATTAGAAACAAGTCTAAAACCATCATCAATATTAAATTTTTCTACAAGTTTATTAACCACTTTATAAACAT
>CAZOON010000360.1:0-2216 GCA_964581445.1 uncultured Halanaerobiales bacterium
AAAGAAAATTTAATTAAAATGGCTAAAATAGCTGCTCAGGCTCTAAAAGATAATAATAAAGGTATTACTTTTAATTTACATAAAAAAGATTTTAATGATATTCATAAAATTTTAGTTTATCCTGCAGATAAAAGTCAAATGGCTAAAGTTTCTTTAATGCAAAATGCTCATAAAGCAGCAACTGATTATGATGATTTAATTGACCAGGTGATTATCAATTATTATGATGTTTTGCAAAATGTTTTGATTGCCAATTCTGAAGGATTATTGGTGGAAGATAAGAGGGTTAGAACCAGGACTTCTATTTCAGTAGTGGCGACAAAAGGAAGTGAGAAGCAAACAGGTTTTTATGGGCCAGGAGCTCATAAAGGATTTGAATTTTATGATGAAATAGATATTAGTGATTATGCTAAAGAAGCAGCTAGAACAGCTGTAACAATGATCAAGGCCAAACATGCTCCAAGTGGGAAAATGCCTGTTATTATTAATAATGAATTTGGTGGAGTAATATTTCATGAGGCCTGTGGTCATGGATTGGAAGCCACATCTGTGGCCAAAAATACTTCGGTTTTTGCTAATAAATTAAATGAAAAAATTGCCAGCGAATTGGTTACTGCTGTAGATGATGGTACTATACCAAATGCCTGGGGCTCACAGAATATTGATGATGAGGGTAATAAAACACAAAAAAATATTTTAATTGAAGATGGTGTATTAAAGGGTTATATGATAGATAAACTTAATGGTAGAAGAATGAATATGGAAGCTACTGGATCTGCACGTCGTCAATCATATAAATATGCCCCAACTTCAAGAATGACAAATACTTATATAGCAGCTGGAGAATCAGATCCTGAAGACATAATCAAAAATACTGAATTTGGATTGTTTGCGAAATATATGGGTGGAGGTTCTGTTAATCCTGCTACAGGTGAATTTAATTTCAATGTAAGGGAAGGATATCTAGTTAAAAATGGCGAAATTAAGGAAGCAGTCAGGGGAGCAACTCTAATTGGCAAAGGATCAGAGATATTAAAGAAAATTGATATGGTAGGTAATAACCTTGCACTAGGACAGGGAATGTGTGGCTCTATAAGTGGGACAATACCTGCAAATGTTGGACAAGCAATGATCAGGGTTTCTAATTTAACTGTTGGTGGTAGAAAGGAGATGGCATAGATGAATATAGATGTTTATAGAGATAAAATATTTGCAAAGGGAAAAGAAAAAGGTTTAAGTGATATGGAATTATTCTATAATACAGCCAGTAGTTTTGATTTGCAAGTTTTTAATCAAGAAATTGATCAGTATTCACTAAATGAAGATGAAGGGATTTCATTTAGAGCTATCTATGAGGGGAAGATGGGTTATGCCTATACAGAAAAATTAAATGAAGATTCTATAGATAAAATGATTGAAGATGCCCGGGAAAATGCCATTATAATTAATAAAAAAGAGGGTGAAATTTATAAGGGTGATGGAAATTATAAGAAGATAGATGTTTATTCAGATGAATTAAAAAAAGTTTCACCTGAAGATAAAATTGCCCTAATAAAAGAGCTGGAAAGAAAGGCATTTGAAAGGGATGACCGCGTTAATGCAGTAAACTATTGTATTTATTCAGATGAAGAGTTTAGTGAAAGATTACTTAATTCAAAAGGTCTTGATTTATCATTCAAAAACAACATATCTTATATATATTTGTCTGTTGTAGCAAGTAATGATAAAGAAGAAATAAAAACTGCAAGCAGATTTTTTACCACTAAAGATTTTGAAAAAATAAACGTAGGAAAAATTGCTAATGAAGCAGTTGATGAAGCAATATCATTATTTGGAGCAAGTAGTATACCAACAAATAAATATCCAGTTATTTTGCGATATGATGTAGTTGCAGATATTTTATCAAGTTTCAGTACAACTTTTTCAGCAGAAAATGTACAAAAAGGACTTTCACTTTTTAAAGGTTTAAAAGGAGAAAAAGTTGCTTCAGATTTAATTACTATAATTGATGATCCATATTTTAAAGAGGGGTATAGAGTGACTCCCTTTGATGGTGAAGGTGTTAAGACCAAAAGAAAGTCTGTTGTTGAAAATGGTGTACTTAATAATTATTTATATAATTTAAAAACAGCTAAAAAGGATGGGGTTAAATCTACTGGAAATGCATATAGGGATTCACATAAAAGTTTTATAGGTATCTCGCCAAGTAATATGTA
>CAZOON010000361.1:0-2214 GCA_964581445.1 uncultured Halanaerobiales bacterium
ATATTTTACCCACAGAAGCTGGTAAAACTAAACTTAAGGCTACACCTGTTCTTGGCGGCCTTTACCATACCTATAAAAAAATAGCTTAATTTAAACTGATTTTCAACCTAAATTTATAAAAAATACTGATATATAAGCAATCTCTTTAAAAAATTCTATACTACACTTCCGGCACCTCAACTTTCTTGATCTTAAATGTCTTTAATATTTTTTTAAGCTCATTGTCTATGCTAGTAATAGAATATTTTTTGTTACTATCAGGGAGATTAATCTCTAGGAGTTTTATCTTATCTAATAGCCTTAAAATATTACGGGCAGATTTATTTAGCTTGGTATTCTTTGAAATATACTCTATAGCAATCATTAAAAAATAGGAGATAACACAAATATAAATATGACCCTTAACACGATTTTCTTTACGATGAAACATTGGCCTAATATCCAAATCATTTTTAATAATCTTAAATGCATTTTCGACTTTACTCAGATTTTTGTAAACATTTAGTAATTTATTTTTAGAATAATTATTTTCATTAGTTTGAATCAAAAATGTTCCATCAAGCCTTTTATCACTTTCTAACTTATCTTCCTTTAATTGATATTTAAGAGTAAAACCCAGTGGGTTGATGTCACTATCAATTGATTCAATAGTAAAATATTTACCTGTGTTATTGAGCTTTGTTATGGCTCCTGCTTTTTTCATAGCATCATCTCTAGTTTTGATATTTCTATTTTTACTAATACTATCAATAAGCTTGTCTAGTTCTTCTTTGATTTTATCTACACAGTTTTGACGATATTGATTATCATCAATCTTTTTGTTGGTATTTAAGCAGAGCAAAAATTTCTGTGTATTATCTGGTGATGGAATAAATTTAGCATAAAGTTCATCATCTATCTGATCCATTTTGGCAGCTCTAATTTCTATATTTTTTAAATATTTTTTGCTCCATGCTCGAGGGATTGCCATAACATATTTTTGTTCTAATTCTTCTATTGTTTTTATGTTTTTAGCAGTCAACATACCCCTATCACCAACAAAGACTACTTCATCAATAGGATATTCCTTTTTGAGTTGTTCTACTACTTCTATGACTGTTGTTTTATCTGGTCTATTGCCAGGGTATATATTACATTTAATAGGGAATCCACTTGCTGTTGTAACAAGACCAATAACAATTTGTTCTTTATCTTTTCGTTTATCCCTGGAATAACCAAATTCAGCAATAATGCATTTGTTTCCTTCAAAATAGCTGCTGGTAATATCATAATAAAGTTCCTTTTTGTTTTGTTTAAATTGTTCAACTGCTAATTCATACAAATATTTCTCTACTAGAAAAAAGTTTTCTTCTAAAACTTCTAAACTACGATAGAGACTTTGTAGATCTAGCATATTTTCTAGTCCCAAGAAATGTTTTAATGGTGTTGCTTGGTAGTTTTCAACTAAAGCCAACTTACTATCTGCTTGAATTATCCTCTGGAGTATCATTGCTTTTATGTACTCAACAGCAGTTTCTGCCCTAATATGATTATCTGTAGAAAGAAAGTTATTTTTAAAATATTCAAAAATTCCTAAACTAGAACTAAGCTTATTTAATAAATAATAATTCCCATATGATACAGCAGAAGTAAAGTCTACTTTATCAATATTAGTAAAGGAATCAAAGTCCTTAGAAAATGCGATCTTAAGTCTATTGGCAGTATCTAAGTCTACACTACCAAAGTATAACAGGCGTTTATGTTTCACTTTGCCGTTCTCACGATATGATTCAACTAATTCAGCGTAATAATAAGTCTTGCCTTTCTTTTTTCTAGGTGTTACTTTAACGAACATAAGCTATCACTCCTAAGTAGTCTATACTACAATTATACTACATAATAGCTTATATTTCAATAATAATTGACTATATTTTAGCATTTATTTTTAAAAGTCTATACTACACTTTCGGGGAGGAACCTTGATTTTGCTGGCTTTTTATAAATTTTTATGGCTTTATGGTTGAAAATCAGTTAAAAAGGTTAGGAGTATTCCATTTAAAAGCATTGAGAAGAAAACAATTGATTACTTAACTGAAGAAGAAATAGATCATTTAATTAAAAGCTGTAATACAAATAATTATTCAGGTAGACGTGACAAACTAATGATAGTCCTATTTTATAATACAGGCGTTCGCATATCAGAACTAATTCACATTAAGAAAAAAGATTTAATTT
>CAZOON010000362.1:0-2211 GCA_964581445.1 uncultured Halanaerobiales bacterium
TTGATATTAGATTTGAAACAGCTTTTTCTCAACCATGGGAAATAGCCAGGGCAATAGAGAAGGCTGTACTTAAAGGGAGAAGGGTAATAGTTGAGCATTATGATTTAATTGAATCTTATCTCACCGTTTTACCGGAGCTGTTGCTTGGTATTGGAGAGGAAGTACTTGTTACCCGGCCCAATGTTTTTGGACCTTTTGCTGATGAAATCCACAGGATAGTATATAAATCTATCAAATATAGAAGGATGGCCCATACGGCTGAAGACCTTACTGCTATGGTTATTGAAAAAAGGGGTTATATGCGTCCTCCCTTACATAGTGATGTTAAGAGTGGATTTGTTCTTCAATTTGATAAAAAACCTGATTTTTCAATTCAAAAGATAGAAACTGAGGTAAAGGAATTAATAAAACAGGATTTAAAAGTGAGTTTTGTAGATGATGAACATATTTCTATTGGAGACATAAAATATGTATGTACCGGCCCCAGAATACATATGAGGAGTACTGGTAAGGTAGATGGTTTCAGGCTTTTTTCTGATTTTAAAGAAGATCCCAAAACAGGTTTTTTCCTTTTGGCTGGACTTGTTGGTAATGAAAGAAGTCAATTTCAAATGAGTAGATTGTAAAAGAAAGGGGATTTTAATGTCTAATAACAGAGTTGATGGAAGAAGTAATGATGAATTAAGAGATATTAATATTTCAAGAAATTATACAAAATATGCAGAAGGCTCAGTACTTATTGAGACTGGTGATACTATAGTTTTAACAAATGTTTCTATTGAAGACGGTGTTCCATATTTTTTGAGGGGGCAGAATAGAGGCTGGTTAACTGCAGAATATTCTCTTTTGCCTCGTTCAACTCATAGCCGTAATATCAGGGAAGCAGCTAAAGGTAAGTTGAGTGGTAGAACTCAGGAGATTCAACGTTTAATAGGTCGTTCTTTAAGGGCGGTTATAGATTTAAATAAAATAGGCGAGAAAACCATCTGGATTGATTGTGATGTTATCCAGGCTGATGGAGGCACAAGGACAGCATCTATAACCGGTGCTTATGTAGCACTTGTTGATGCCATTAATACTTTAATTGAAGAAGATAAATTGGAGGAATCTCCTTTAAAGGGATTTATGGCTGCTACCAGTGTTGGGATAGTTAATGATGAGTATTTGCTTGATCTCTGTTATTTTGAAGATTCACAGGCACAGGTGGATATGAATGTTATAATGACAGGTGATGGGGAGATTATTGAAATTCAGGCAACTGCTGAGGAAGACCCTTATACCAGGGAAGATATGGATAAATTAATGAACCTTGCTGAAAAAGGTATTGAAAATTTAATCATAGAGCAAAAAATAAGTCTGGGGATAGTTGATGTTAAATGATTAAAATTTTGCTTGCAAGTTCAAATAAGGGCAAAATTAATGAAATAAAAAAATGTTTTTCAGGACTTAATCTTGAATTTGTAAGTCTGGACAATTATCCAGATTTACAAGAACTAGATGAGGATGGAAATTCTTTTAAAGAAAACGCCTTAAAAAAAGCAAGGGTTAGAGCTGAGTCAAGTGGTCTAATTACTTTTGCCGATGATTCTGGTCTGGAGGTGGATGCCCTTGCTGGAAAACCGGGAATATACTCGGCCAGATATGCAGGTGAAAATGCCAGTGATGAAGAAAATAATCGTAAACTTCTTAAAGAGCTTGCTGGACTTTCCCGGGAAAAGAGAAAGGCAAATTTCCGGACTGTGGCTGTTTTAGTGGACCCAGCAGATGATTATGAAGGAATTGTTGAGGGAATCTGTGATGGTTATATTTTAGAATCTCCCAGGGGTAATAACGGTTTTGGCTATGACCCGCTTTTTTATCTTTCGGATTTAGGAAAAACCATGGCTGAATTAAGCGTAGAAGAGAAAAATAAGATTAGTCATAGAGGAAAGGCCTTACGAAAAATGAATAAACTAATAAAGAATAGATATTTTAATCAGCTTCTTGACAAATAATTTATTAAGTGTTATTATATTCTTTGTCAACGGAGAGTTAATGCGCCTGTAGCTCAGCCTGGATAGAGCAACGGACTTCTAATCCGTAGGTCACAGGTTCGAATCCTGTCAGGCGCGCCATTTTAAAAGAAGTCCTAAATTTAAAAGAAGTCCTAAATCCATTATGGTGGGTGTAGCTCAGTTGGCTAGAGCGCAGGATTGTGGCTCCTGAGGCCGT
>CAZOON010000363.1:0-2210 GCA_964581445.1 uncultured Halanaerobiales bacterium
ATTGGGATTAATTGGTTTAGCCACTAAAGGTTATTTTTTAATGAATTTTTTAAACAATGGTGTAATCGGAAGCTTATTTAGTTCCAGTATCATTCCAATTATTTATATAGCTATTGGTTTCAAAGTGGGAGCCGAATTGGCCGGAATAATTAGTAATCTGGTTGAGGCTTAACCTAGATAAAGGATGTGATACTATTGAAGGAATTTTTAACTAACTGGGCCTTTTTTGGCGGATCAATATTATTGATTCTTATAGGACTTTACGGAGTCCTTACCAGAAAGAATTTAATTAGAATTATAATTGGCCTAAGCTTAATGGATACAGGTGTAAATACTTTACTGGTTTCTCTTGGCTATGTTAATGGAGGAAAGGCTCCCATCTTAACATCAATCGTTAGTAGTAGTACTGAGAAATTTGTAGACCCTGTACCACAGGCCCTTGTTCTTACTGCTATTGTCATTGGGGTAGCTGTTCTGGCACTTGCCCTTTCAATTGTAATGAAGGTTTATGAAAAAAATCAAACATTAGATATTTCTAAAATAAGGGGGTTAAAATGGTGAATCCAATATTATTAATAGCTTTGCCTTTATTAGCTTCATTTTTAATACCTCTTATAGACCATATTAAAAAATCTGGAAGTATAACTGTTCTAGCAACAATGATTATTAATTTTATGATTGTTATCAATAACTTTGAAAAAATACTTGAAAAACCAATGTTAATAGAAATTGGTGGATGGCAGGCACCATTTGGTATAAATCTATATCTTGGTTCTTTAGAAATGATGGGCATCGCCACTATCAGTTTAATTGGATTAATCCTGGCAATCTATAATTTGAATCATAGTCATTTTGAATCAGAAAGCAAATTTCATTCCCTGTTTTTATTAATTATGGCAGGCATATATGGAATTGTCATGACTGGAGATATTTTTAATCTATTTGTATTTATTGAAATAACAACTATTGCAGCATATGGTCTAACTACATTTAATAAAGAAATGGGATATGAAGCAGCATTAAAATATTTAATTGTTGGGTCAATAAGTTCTGTCTTTTTATTAATGGCCATTGGATTAACTTACTCTGCTGTAGGTAGCTTAAATATGGCTGTAATTGCTGAGTCCTCACATTTAATCAGTCCGGCTTTAATTAGAATAATTACACTTCTATTTTTTGTCGGGATTGCATTTGAAGCAGGTATTTTTCCATTGAGTATCTGGGTTCCAGATGTTCACTCAATATCTCCTTCTGCAGTTAGTTCAACATTAAGTGGTTTAGTATTCCTGGCCGGTATTTTTGCTTTAAACAAGGTGTTCTTTACGCTTTTTATCGACCCGGAATTGTACTTCTACCTTATGCTTATTGGCGCAATTAGCTTAATAATAGGTGAATTAATTGCTTATCAACAGGAAGATATTAAAAGAATGCTGGCTTATTCCAGTATTGCTCAAATGAGTCTTGTTTTGACTATAGTAAGTGTTGGTACTAGATATGCTGTTGCAGGTGGCTTATTTCAATTGCTTAATCATGCTGTTTTAAAAACACTCCTCTTTTTAACCGCAGGCTTAATGATTAAGTATACAGGTAGTAGAAAAATCAGTGATTTTGAAGGTATTGGTAAAAAAATTCCTCTAGTTGCTATTGGTTTTTCAGTAGGAGCTATGGGCATTTTAGGAGTTCCCTTCTTTAATGGTTTTATAAGCAAATTGATGATTATTAATGGTTCTTTAAATGCTGGAAAATATCTATTAACATTCTTAATTCTCTTTACAACAGTCGTTGAAATGGGTTATTACCTAAAAGTAATACAAAAACTCTTCTTTGGAGAAACAAAAATAAATTCAAATAAAACAATAAAAGCCTATGTCCCAATATTAATTCTAATTGCTATTGTTTTCATAGTCGGTATATACCCTGACATGATTACAGAACCAATTAATCAGGCTGCAAACGAATTATTATCCAGATCAAATTACATTTTAAATGTCTTAGGAGGGATGTAAATGTCACTTATTAATTATACATTCATTCCAATAATTATAGGTTTCCTGGCCTATTTTCTTAACAAAAAAATAAAATATTCAGGGGCAATCTTGAATAGTTTTGTTTTTGCCTATCTATTTTTTAAAGTGATAGGGCTTTATGATAAATGGGATCTACCAGTAGAAACCATTACTTATAATATATTTGGTAGAGAAATGGAGTTT
>CAZOON010000364.1:0-2199 GCA_964581445.1 uncultured Halanaerobiales bacterium
AAATATTTGTCATAATGTGTTTGTCTGGAAGTGGAAAGTCTACCCTGGTTCGTTGCATAAATCGCTTAATTGAGCCAACAAGTGGAGAGATATTTATTGAAAATGATAATGAACCAATCGAAATTAGTTCTTTAAATAATAATGATTTAAGGGAAGTTAGAAGAAAGATGATTAGTATGGTTTTTCAAAATGCAGCTGTTTTACCTCATCTTTCAGTGAAAGAAAATATTTTATTTGGTCTAGAATTACAAAATAAGGCGGTTGAAAATAAAGACAGAGTAAATGAGATAATTAAATTAATTGGTTTAGAGGGATGGGAAGATGCTTATCCTGAACAATTGAGTGGAGGAATGAAACAGAGAGTAGGACTTGGAAGAGCTTTGGTTGTAGATACAGATATTCTTTTAATGGATGAGCCATTCACTGGCTTAGATCCATTAATAAAAAGAGAAATGCAGGAATGGTTTCTTGATTTAATATCAAAGATTGATAAGACTGTAATCTTTATTACTCATGATATGCAAGAGGCACTTAAAATTGGAAATAGAATTGCTATTATGAAAAGTGGTAATATTGTACAAGTCGGTACTAGAAAAGAAATTATTGATCATCCTGTTAATGAATATGTTAAAGACTTTGTTAGTGATATTAAGAAGTTAATGAGAGGTGATTTCTAATGTTACCAAAATTATTATCCAGACATTTTGTAGCGGGAATTGCTGAAAAAGCAATAGATTTTTTAATTAATAATTTTGGGGGATTTTTTGATTTAATAAAAGATTTTTTGCAAATTTTAACAATTAATTTAGAAAAATTATTTTTTGCTATTCCCCCTATTTTAATAATTATCATCATTACTACCCTGGTTTTTTATAAAACCAAGAAATATAGCCTTACTGTTTTATCTTTTTTGGGAATATATTTAATTTTTAATATGCATTTATGGTCTTCTTTTATTGAGACTTTAACTTTAATGACAATTGCAATTTTCTTTTCATTATTATTTGCCATTCCTTTGGGCATATTAATGGCAAAATTTGATTTATTGAATAATATTATTACTCCAATTTTAAATTTTATGCAGACTATGCATCCATTTGTTTATCTAATACCTATAGTATTTATTTTTGGTCTAGGGAAAGTTCCTGGTATAATTAGCACAATGATTTTTGCAATTCCTCCTGCGGCTAGACCAGTTAATCTTGGTATTAGACAGGTTGATAAAGAATATATTGAAGCAGGTCATGCCTTTGGTGCTACTCCCATGCAGTTATTATTTAAAATTGAAATTCCTCTTGCATTACCATCAATTTTGCAAGGTGTAAATCAATGTATAATGTTATCACTTTCAATGGTGATTATGGTTGCTATGATTGCATCTGGAGGTCTGGGTGCAGATATTATGAAATCTATTTCACGTTTAAAAGTTGGAGCAGGTATTGAAGCTGGTTTAGCAGTTGTTATTTTGGGTATGATTTTAGATCTTATTACTACTTCTCAGAATAAGAGAAATATTAAATAGGTTTTTGTTATTTTTAACAAAAATAAAGTAATAATTATTTAAAATATTGTTGATATTGTGAATGGAAGTTTATTATATATGAAAGTACAATAATTAATAATATTAATTTAAATTTTATAAAATTGGGAGGTATTTTTGTGAGAAGTGATGTCTTAATTCAAAAAAATCCGACTTTAGAATTTTTAAGTGAAGATCAAAAAAATGAATTACATTATGCGGCATTAGAAATTTTAGAGAATACTGGTGTAGAAATATTAAATGATGAATCACTAAATTTGTTGGAATCAGCCGGGGCAATAATTGATAATAATTTAGTAAGAATCCCAGAAGGCCTTGTTAAAAATGCTTTATCTACAGTTCCTTCACGTGTTGTGATGGCTAATAGAGATGGTGAAAGAGTTATGTTTTTAGAAGGTAAAAGGAGTTATTTTGGTACTGGCTCATGTACTCCATTTACAATCGATTTAGAAACTGGTGAAAGAAGAAAAGCAAATAAAAAAGATGTGTCAAATATGGCTAAATTAAGTGATAGTTTAGCTAATATAGATTTTGTTATGTCTATGGGTTTAGTTCAAAGAAAAGACCCTGGAATAGGCTATATTCATGAATTTGATGCCATGGTACGTGGCACAAAAAAACCAATAATTGTTAGTGCACAGGATGGAGAAAATGTTGAA
>CAZOON010000365.1:0-2184 GCA_964581445.1 uncultured Halanaerobiales bacterium
CTTTTATCTTTCAGGGTTTCCGGAACATCACCATTTACAATCCTCTGAGCAAGGCCTTCTACCACAGCAGTCTTACCTACACCTGGCTCACCAATCAAAACTGGATTATTTTTTCGACGGCGTGAAAGGACCTGCATAATCCTGCGAATCCTTTCATCCCTGCCAATAACAGGGTCCAATTTACCCTTTTTCGCCTGTTTAGTAATATCAATTGTATATTTCTCTAAAACTCGATATTCCTCTTCTGCATTCTGACTCTTAACCCTGGCCCCATCTCTAATTTTTTCTATTACAGATAATAATTTGTTTTTATCAATATTTTTATTCTTAAGTAAAGTGGCTGATTTACTTTTTCCATCACTGATTATACCCAGGAGAAAATGTTCAGTAGAAATATATTCATCTTGCAGTTTTTTAGCTTCTTTTCGTGCTGACCTCAAAATCCCATCAAGCTGCTGGGACATATATAGCTGACCAGCAGAAGTATAAACCCGGGGTAAATTCGAAATTATATCTTCTATATCTTCATTTAAAGCTTCAATATTTAATCCCATATTTTCAAGTATCGGTCTCACAATACCATCATCCTCATTTATCATAACTGAGAAAAGATGGGCAGGATATACTTCTTGATTTTTTCTATCTTCAGCCAGATGTTGAGCTTCAAGCAGACTTTCCTGAGCCTTTCTTGTAAAATCATCCATTCTCATATTTTATCCCTCCAGATATAATATATTATTTTCTGTATATATTATACATCTAAAGTCAAAGAAAGTCAAAGTAAATTTATCGGATATAGTGTAAAAAAATCCGCTGCTTAAATCACAGCGGATAATATATATATATTCATCTATATAGCAAGTTTTCATACCATTCCTACATCCTGATAAGTAATCTTTTCTCCTGCTTCTTTTATTACAAAACCTTTATCCCATTCTTTATTAAAGGCCCTGTAAATAATATCAAGTGTTCCCTTTACAAGTTCATGTTTTAATTCAAATTCATTTGCAATCTCTTCTGTTTTCTCTATTACTTCATCAGGATCAAAGGCACCAGTATCAAGCACTCTTACCTTCTGATAATTTTGAAACATCCTCAAAAAAATTTCTTTTGACTTTTCTCTGCCATATTTATTAACACTATACATATATTCTGACCAGATATTAGCATCATTTTCTAAATATCCCCTGGTAAAATAATAGGCAGTTGCCTCTTTTTCCAAATTTCGTTTCTCATTATCGCCACCCAGAAACATGGATATACAGTCTTCCACGGCAGGAAAAATGATTCTTGTATCTTCAGAAGATAAGCCTACAATAGAATTACCACAGGTACCAAACATCAAAATAATATTTTCAACATTTTCTACTTTATTAATTTCATCTTGTATAGCCTTATTGAGCTTTTCAGGAAAATTATGCAGGCCAGAATCAACCCATACTATAGGATAATTTACTTTTAAACTATTATATACTAAATCTATTTCATCTCTTAAAGTATCACATGCAATAACTACATCTTTCAAGGTCAACACCGCCTAATGAATTTTATTAATATTTTCCATACTCTTTTCCTGTTTCTATCATTGCCTTAAGATTTTCGGCCTCTGCTACATCCAGGGCTGCACCATTGCTCAGGATATATCCACCATCACCAGCTACATCATCTATCAAATTACGCACATATTCTCTAACCTCTTCTGGTTCACTCATCTTTAATAATGAAGAAGATACATTACCACCAATACATGCTTTATTACCAAGATATTTTTTAGCCTTCTTCATATCAGTCTTATCAAAAGTCCAGATTATTTTACCCTTTGGTAAATCTGGGTCCGCAAGATAATCCAGACGTTTATTATATGCACCTTCCACAAATATATAGGGTACACATCCCTCTTCAATTAAACCCTTAATGACTGACTTTAATGTAGGCCAGTAAAATTTAGCATAATCATCATCAGAAAGAAAGGTATCTTCACCTTTATGCAGGGGTATAAATACAAATGGGCTTTTATTCATTGTGGCTGTACGTACCCCCATCTCAATCATTATTGGAGCTAATTTTTCCATAGCCTCGATCAATTTATCAGGATGTCTGTACATATCCATCATAATACCCCGGGTACCCCTTAATGTATCACCTATAGTATCATAAGGAGCCTTAGAGAAACCGGCTATAAGA
>CAZOON010000366.1:0-2162 GCA_964581445.1 uncultured Halanaerobiales bacterium
AATGATATAAAAATCATTGCAAATCTCTTCCAATTATTTATTATTGAGCAGGAATCTTGTTATAATAAATAAAGTAATTACGAGCCAGTTTCATTATTTTATCAAGGATGGATACGTCAATTTATAGATAATATAAAAGAAATAGATAAGCTCTGTATGAGTGTTGCCAGATACAGACCTCCTGGTGTAAAGTATACAAAAAAAGAAAACAAAAAACATAAAGAATATGATAAAAATGTAAAACATCAATGGTATTTAAATAATTATCTATAATTCCTTATTACTAATTCAGAAATTTCTCCTCTTTTTGCCCCCTTTGAATTAATAACTCTTTTTGCATAAACTTTTTTAATGTCGAAACCATAATATTTTTCTTCAAAAAAATCATCATCAGGATCATTATTTTTGGGATTTGAATTACTTAACATTAAATATGGCTTATTCTTCCCCCTATCCAATTTTTTAAACCAATTTGCCAGTCTGATTTGACTTTGCTCATTAAAATCTGCCTTAGAATACTTTGTAAACCTTGGGGTGCCTGGTAAGGGTCTATATGGAGGATCCATATAGACAAAAGTTCTTTTATCAATATATTGCTCTGTTTTTTCAAAGTCGCTAGAAATTAAAATACAATTTTCAAATGATTGAGAAGCTGTTTCTAAACCTTCTTTATCACATATAGTCGGTTTTTTGTATCTTCCTATAGGAACATTAAATTCACCTTTTTTATTTTGTCGATACAACCCATTAAAACAGGTGCGATTTAAAAAAATAAAATTACTGGCATGTTTAACAGTATTTTGATCAATATTATCATAATCAATTTCTTTTTTTTCAGTATTAAATAAAGTCCTTTTTTTATAATAATAGTCTTTCCTTTTTTCTAAACTTAAGTGTATATATTCTTCTTCATATTCCCTTAATAATTCAATTAAATCATCCACTTCCTCTTTAATTATTCTATATGTCAAGATTAATTCTTCATTAATATCATTTAAGATTATTTCTTTAAATTCAAATCTATTTAACAGTTCAAAAAAAACTGCTCCCCCACCTACAAATGGCTCAACATATTTATCTATTTGATTATTATTTAGAGCATCAGGATAAAGGGTATTAAATTGCTCTAATAATTGCCTTTTTCCCCCTGCCCATTTTACGACTGGTTTTGCATTATAAATTTCTGTTTGCATATATTTCACTCCTCATATATTACATTAATACTTGACGAGCATAATTGTATCATATTATACTTTAACATAATATAATTATAACATATTTTCACTATATGTGAAAGCATTTTTTATAGTATATATATTATAATATTAGTTAGGTGATAGATATGGATTTTAATCATTATGATGAATATAAAAAAATCGGATTAAAAATTAAAGAACTACGCAAACAAAAAAACATGACCCAGGCTGAGTTGGCTGAAAAGTTGGATATTAGTATTAGTTATTTAACTAAAATAGAGGCAAAAAACTGTAGAAAAAGTTTTTCTCTTTCCATACTATTTGATTTAGCTGAAATATTAGAGGTAAATATAAAATACTTTTTTGATTAATATATACTATTTTTCATATTAAAAAAGACAGCCTTCTAAGCTGTCTTATCATTTTATCAATATTAAATTATACTTCCACGTCACCCCTTAAAATCCTCCACCTCAGCTAGCTCTGGCAGTGAGCTCTGTGCACCCAGGCGGGTTACCGATATTGCAGCTGCCTTAATTGCAAATAAAATCGCATCCTCTTTACCCCACCCTTTTGCCAGGGCAGTTGTAAAGGCCCCCGCAAAGGCATCACCGGCAGCAGTAGTATCAACAGCCTTCACCTTAATAGCCTTATAATCCTTCCTATAGTCTGCTTTATAATGACTTACCCCTTTTTCACCTTTTGTGAGCAAAAGATTTTTTAGCCCAGTTTCAAATAATGTATTAATTATCTCATCTTCACTCTCATAATCAGGTAAAATCTGTTTTAATTCCCCTTCATTGGGTAAGAGATAATCTATCTTATTTAATATATCAAGTGGTAATGGACGGGCCGGGGCAGGGTCAAGAATAATTTTAGTATCATATTTATGGGCAAGCTCAATACTATGTAAAACAGTTGCAAAAGGAAGCTCCATCTGTATTAAAAGATAATCCGCCTCTTTTA
>CAZOON010000367.1:0-2162 GCA_964581445.1 uncultured Halanaerobiales bacterium
AAAATAAGGTTGGAAATTCCGGCAGGCGGTCTTTACGGTCAGTATAGCGGTCTCAGTCTCCTGGCCGAAAATTTAGAACTTGATGTAAGGGATGATGTTAATGGTCGGGGATATGTAGATGGAGATCAAGACTCACTCTTTATTGAAGTAAAACCGAAAGGTAAATTAACTGCTGATATCGGTGGAAAAGCAGTTCTATCTTCACCGGGTAAGGTCTTGAATCTTGGTAGTATAAATGCCAGTGATAAATTGCGGATTTTAGCCGGAGCCCTGCAGGGAGAAGAAAGGATAACTACTCGTATTCTAAGTACAGAAAGCAGTGAAGGTCAAATATTAAGTGGTAATAATGATATAGAAAGTTTTACTGCTTTTAATACTGATACCGGAAATATAGTATTAAATAATGCAAATAATTTACTCACTATTTTAGGTATTAATCAAAATGGCGATAATATCCAGATTGTAAATACAGGAGACATACTCATTACAGGTATTATCAAGACAGAAACAGGGTCTATAGTGTTAAATGCCGGCAAAGCGATTGTAGAAAGTGAAAATGGGAAAATTTTTGCTGCCGGTCTGTTAACCACAGAAAGTGAAAATGGTCAGTTACTTACTGGTGAAAATACTATTAAAAGTTTTAACTCGGTAAACAAAGATAGTGGTAACATAGAATTAAATAATACAGCCGGTGAGCTTGTGATTACAGATCTTGAGCAGTCAGGTGAAAATGTAATAATAAACAACAACGGCAGTGTGGCCATTAAAAGAATAATAACTGGTGATGGTGCTGTTAACCTTACAGCAACTGAAAATATAAATATAATAGAGGAAATAAAAACAAGTTCAGGAAAAATAAAAATTATGGCTGGTGAAGAAACCAGAATTGCAGGCGAAATATTTGCCGGTAATGGTAAAGATATTATTGTAGAGACAGGAAAAGATACTTCTATTAAGGGAACTATTTTCACAGAAGGTGATGTGGAAATTAAAGGCGGTAGCTCAATAGTTAATCTGGATGATTCCACTGAAAGCAAGATCAATGCTGTTAATATTGATTTATCTTCTGAAAATGGCAGTATTGGGCAGGGAGATAATTACCTGAATATTGATTCCTCTAACCCAACAGATGGTGTTGTTAATGCCTCTGCCGGTAATGACATTTATCTTCAGGAAAACTCAGGTGATATCAGGGTTGCTGAATTTACGGCCGGTAATGAGCTTAGTTTAAAGGCAGATGACTCTATCTTAAATAGAATAAATAATGATGGTGGCCTTAATAATGAAGATGGCAGTAATGAACTGGCCAATTTTAAGGCGAAAAAGATTGTGCTCCTTTCTGAAAATGATAGTATTGGTGAAGAAGATAAGAGGATAAAGACCCAGGCTCTAGAGACAACAGATGCCAGGGCTAAAAATGATATATATCTCCTGGAGCTAGGTGGAGACCTGGAAACAAACCTTATCTATAATGAGGAAAGTCTAATAGATATAGTGGTGTCTTCCGGGGAAATGAGAGCAGAAGAAATTAGTACATCAGTACTTAATCTTCTTTTAGAAAAAGAAGGGAGCTCAGCGATTATTACTGAGGCTAGAATTGGGAATGATGTCAGTGTGAAAGCAGATAATTTAAGGATTGAAAACCTGCTTCATACGGGATCAGATCCATTACAGTTAAGTATTAAAGGTAGTAGTAAAGAACTGGCTGATAATGTTAATATACTGGCAAATTCAGAGAGTGGCCTGGATTTCAATGAATTCTATGCAGATTTTGCCCATATTAAGGGCAATACAGATAATCTTAAATTCCTGAAGACTATAATCGGGAGCAGGGCTGATATATATAACAATTATTATTATGTGATTGCAGATAATATCCATAAAGAGTTATTTACAAGTGACCTGCAGCTTTATCCAGAGAATAATCTCTTCTATGTAATTATGTCCAGTGACAGGGAAATCCTGACAGATGCCCTGATTATAAATTATAATCCAGACTTTATAGCAAATGAATTTAGTACAGAGAATAATTTTGTGCGAGAAACGAGTAAGATGCCCCAGGTGGTAAAAACTATAGATACAAACTTTACAACACTTCTGGAAGAATACAGGCCGCTTCTGGCAGAAAAGGGTGGTACTGTTTTAATGAATCCTGATAGTAT
>CAZOON010000368.1:0-2158 GCA_964581445.1 uncultured Halanaerobiales bacterium
GCACACCAACAAGAGATACTCTAATAACATCCCTGTTTAAGGCCCGGGCAACAGAACGTCCAAGCGAAGTTTTTCCAACACCAGGTGCACCCACTAAACATAATATAGGACTCTTTTTATGTTCAGCTACTTTACGGACTGCGAGATATTCTATAATTCTTTCTTTAACATCCTCAAGTCCATAATGGTCTTCATCAAGTATCCTTTCAGCATCTTTTAGCACAATCTTATCTTTTCTTTCTTCATTCCACGGTAAATCAAGTACACAATCTAGATAATTCCTGATTACAGTTGCTTCCGGTGACATAGGGGTTGTTTTGTTTAATTTTTTTATCTCTTCTGCAATTTTGTTCTCTACTTTATCAGGAAGCTCAAGCTCTGCCACCTTTTCTTTGTATTCCTTAATCTCATCATCATCATCTTCATCTAATTCTTCTTTTATAGCCTTCATCTTTTCTTTTAAATAAAACTCTTTCTGAGTCTTTTCCACCTGTTGTCTAACCTTTTGATTAATCCTTTGCTCTATCTTCAATATTTCAATCTCACTTTTTAATATATCAAGTAATTTCTCCAGTCTATCTTTAGAGGGTATAGCTTCTAATAGTTCCTGCTCCTGTTTGAATTTTAAATCCAATTGAGAAGAAATAATATCAGCCAGCCTACCCGGCTCGTCAATATTTACTACAGACATCATGGTTTCAGCGGGAAGATTATGATTATATTTAACATATTCCTGAAATTTATCCAATACAGCCCTCATTAAAGCTTTTATTTCAATATCTTCTACATTAATTTCTTCATCGATAAATTTCTCTATTTTCACAGCAAAATACTCATCTTCATTGATAAAATCAATGATCTTTGCCCTTTCAATACCTTCTACAATAACCTTTATCATATCATTGGGAAGTTTAACAAGCTGCTTAACCTCCGTTAAAGTGCCCACCCTATAAAGGTCATTCTTATCCGGGTTTTCTATAGATTCATCTTTTTGAGTAGTAACAATTATCTTTTTTTCTTTTAACATAGCCTCTTCCAGGGCCTCAATAGATTTTTCCCTGCCAACCAGAAGTGGGATAACCATATTAGGAAAAACAACAACCCCTCTTGAAGCAAGTAATGGTATTATTGTATCCTCATCATTTGTGTCAACTACTTCAATCTCTTCTGTCATTTTAAATCACCTCTCTTATATACTTAATATTCTAGCAATTTTTTCCCAATCCTTTTTTCTTAAAACAAAAATATAAAGCTTTTAGGCCATAATTAATCTCTCAGTAGAGATTAATTTTATTTTTTCTTCCTCTTTAATTTTCATTGTCCGTTGCAGGGCCTCTTTTAGAGTCTTAACAGTAACAATCTCAATATCATTATATTTTTCATATATATTTTGCCAGTTTTCTTCTGGTATTATAACTTTTTTAGCCCCAGCTCTTCTTGCAGCTTCTATTTTTGATGTAATACCGCCTACAGCTTTCACCATACCTCTAATAGAAACCTCTCCAGTTATGGCAACTTTATTATCAACTGAATTATTTGTTAAAGCAGAATATATAGCAACTGCTATTGCTAAACCAGCTGAAGGTCCATCAATAGGAATACCCCCTGGAAAATTTATGTGTATATCAAAATCATCAGGTTTTATGGACATCATTCTACGCAAGATTGTTAAGGCGTTTTCTGCAGATTCCTTTACTGTACTCTTTCTTTTTAAAACATGTCCCTGACCACCAATCTCTTCTTCTTCAATTACTCCTGTAACCTGTATTTTCCCATTTGCCTTTTTAGATTTTATTGCTGCAACTTCAATCTCCAGTAATATACCAGAATTTGCTCCTTGAACTGCCAGACCATTAACAACACCAACCTGAGGAATTTCAGCAACTTTTTTGTCCGGGCGTGGCGAATATCTACCACTATTTATTACCCGTTCAATATCTATATCAAGTATCTTCTTCCTTTTAGCTGCAATAGCCATTCCCCCTGCAAGTTGAATCATATTTACAGACTCACGACCATTTTTTGCATACTTTTCTATAATATCGAGAGCTTTTTCAGTTATCTCAAAATTTATCTTCCTTACAGCATTTCTGGATATCTTTCTAATATCCTCTGGCAAAAGGGCGCGAAAAAATATTTCTAAACATCTAGACCTTAT
>CAZOON010000369.1:0-2148 GCA_964581445.1 uncultured Halanaerobiales bacterium
TCAATGCCTGTTTGTTCATAATAGTCATAATTACGTACTCTGAAATTGATAAATGAATTTATTGAAACTGGTGGTCGATCTTCACTGGTCAATCTTAAAGCATATTGGAATCTTGTATCAAAATAAATAGAACCTATTAGTTCTTCGTCTGATAGTTGAAAAATCTTTTTTAGAATTAGTGCTCCTATGATTACATTTACAGGAGAATTTGGCCTTGATGGTTTGTCACTATACAAAACAGAGAACCGATCTTCATTGATAGATTGGAAGATAAGATCCTGAAAAGGTTGAGCCCAACTTTCACATAATGATTTTTGAAGATATTTAGGCATATTATATACTGTATCGTTTAAAGATATTTGTTGCAAACTATTTTTTGACCACATAAAAACCACCTCAAAGTTTAATTATTTATACCTTAATTATATCTCAAGAAAGTTAAATGGTTTACTGTAAGTTGTTATAAAAAATTAATATAATATCCTTATGAACTACAATATTTAAAAATGAATTCATTGAAAAATGTCATATATTCTGTTATTATTAAAATAGTTTTTTCTATATTGTGTGATATTTTACTTATAGCAATCATTTGTTATAAGTTTTTTACATAGATGATAAGGGAGTGTTTGGATTAATGTCAAATAAAACAGAATATAATGAAAATAATTTAAAGTTTAAATAAAGTAATAAATTATTAAATAGTATACTTGAGAGTATCCAGGATGGAATAAGTGTGTTAAATAAAGATTTAACAGTGCGTTTTGTTAATAAAACTATAGAAAGATGGCATGCAGATGATATGCCAATAATAGGGGAAAAGTGTTATGAAATTTATCATAATAGGGACAAGCCCTGTGATAATTGCCCGACATTACGCTCTTTTAAAAGCAAAAAGATGGAAAGTGAAATAATTGAAATAAAAAAGCAAAATAGATGGATTGAATTATATAGTTATCCCATGATTGATGAAAAAACAAACAAAGTTACAGGCGTTGTAGAATTTATTCGTGATATTACAGAACAAAAGAAAAATATGTTAGAACTTGAGGAAAAAAAAGAAGAACTAAGTGCAGCAAACCAACAATTAACAGCATTTAATGAAGAAATAATTGCCATGAATGAAGAAATGGAAGATTCATTGGAAAAGTTAAATATATTAAATGACCGTTTTTTGAAGATGATTTCACTAGTAAGCAACCTTAATAAGGGTTCGCTTGTTAATGAAAAAGAATTTCTTGCGAATTTGCTTTTAGCTGCAATAAAGATTGTTCCAGAGGCTGATTTTGGTAAGATTTGTATTGTAAGAAAGAATAACAAATGTGAGTTTATTAATGTGATAGGGCATGATTATGAAATTTTTAAAAAGATAAAATTAAATAAAGAGTTTTTTTTACATCATAATGAAAAGGGTATATATACTTCAAAAGATTATTCATTAGATATAAATAAAATACCTGATACTATTAAAGAAGATTTTATTAATGCCTCAAAGCCAATAAAGAAATCAATATATATTAATATTACATTAGATAATGAAGTAGTTGGTAGAATCTCCTTAGATATTAAAAAAGGGAGTAATAAGATTTTTAGCAGTACTAGCAAAAAAATTCTCAAATCTTTTGCTACTTTAGCTTCTTCACACTTTTCTTTTCAGAGATATAATAAATTACAGGGGCAATTTACCATAGAATTAATTGGATCAATTATTGGAATTCTGGAGATGTATGATAAATATACAAGTGGTCATTCTGAGAATGTGGCTAAAATAGCTGCAAATATTGCTAAGGAAATGGGTCTTTCTCAGCAGGAAATAAGTGAAACTTACTGGGCTGGTATGGTTCATGATATTGGTAAATTGTTAATCCCGCTAGACATATTAAATAAAAATAATGTTTTAACAGATCGTGAATATGATTTAATAAAAAAACATCCTTATTGGGGTTATAAGGCATTATGCAAATCAGATAGCTTAAAAAAGATTGCTAAATATGTTTTATATCACCATGAAAGATGGGATGGTAAGGGTTACCCTGAGAGGATTAAAGGTGATAATATTCCTTTAATTTCACAGATATTAGCAGTTGCAGATGCCTGGGATGCAATGACTTCTAAAAGATCTTATCGCGAGTCATTGTCTAAAGAAAA
>CAZOON010000370.1:0-2133 GCA_964581445.1 uncultured Halanaerobiales bacterium
CTTTTTGAGCTGCCTTTTTTGAGCGAGCAGCCAGCATAGCTATACCATCTCCTATATACATAGCCCTTTCACTAGCCAGCACCTGTTGATTTTCAATAATTACTCCAAATTCATTTTCAGGAATATCCTTAGCAGTAATAATAGCCTCTACTCCTTCAATTTTTAAGGCCTGAGCATAATCAATATTCTTAATTCTGGCGTGAGGAAAATCAGTTCTTAAAACCTTTCCATAAAGCATATCCGGAAACTCAAGGTCAGCTCCAAATCTTGCCCTGCCTGTTACTTTTTCATAGGCATCAACCCTTTTTATTTCCTTATTCACCTTCTTAAAAACCATTTAATACACCTCCATTAGAAAATGAAAGATCATTTAGCACGTAAAAACCTACCATACCCTTTCTCAGCTTTAAATTCTCCATCTTCCATAATTATTTTTCCTCTTAGCATTGTCATCACAGGCTTACCTGAAATTACACTTCTTCTATAAGGAGTATATCCTGCCCGGGAATGCATATCTTCATCCTTTAATTCGTATTCTGATTCATGGTCATAAACAACTAGATCAGCATCTGTTCCTTCCCTGAGACTTCCTTTTTCTGGATAAAGTCCAAATATTTTCGCGGGATTTGTTGATAATAACTCTACCAACCTCATGAGATTAATCCTGTTCATAGTTATTCCATGTGTAAAAATTAATGAAAGTAATGTCTCTACACCTGGTATCCCCGGTAATATATCCTGATAATTTTTCCCCTCTTCTTTCTGTTTTTGATTATAGGCACAGTGGTCAGTAGCAATTACATCAATATAATTTTTATTTATACCATGCCATAAAGCACTATTATCTACTATTTCTCTTAAAGGTGGGGTCATAAAAAATAGTCTTCCATCCTGAGTATCCAATTCTTCTTTACTTAAAATAAGATAATGCGGTGTGGTTTCTGCATATACCTTTAAACCTTTTCTTTTCGCCTTATAAAGCTCCTCAAATCCTTCTTTAGATGATAGATGGACGATATAAATAGGTATATCAATATCCCTTGCCTTTTCACACACTTTTTTTATAGCCTCTGCTTCTGCTATTCCTGGTCTAATTTCTGGATGATATTTTATATCCAACTTACCTTTAGCCCTATATTTCTCCATTTTTTCCTGAATTATTGCATCTTCTTCAGCATGAACTGTTACTAGAAGACCTGCATCTTTAGCCGCTTGCAATAAAGGCTCCCATTTATCTTCATCAAGCATATAAATATCTTTATAAGTCGTAAATAATTTTAAACTTGATATACCAAATTTTTTTACATCTTTTAATAGCTCAGCATTTTTTAGAGGGTTAAATTCATTATTAATCACCATATGAAAATGATAATCAATTACCGCATCTTCTGCCTCCTCAATCCTTTTTTCAATTCCTTCGATAAGGGAGCCATTATACATATCCGCATAATCAATATGAGTAGTCACACCACCAAAGGCAGCAGAACGGCCACCTGAATAAAAATCATCTGCACTTACTGTCCCTCGTGAATGAAGATTAAAATGTGTATGACTGTCAATTATACCGGGAAAAATAATTTTCCCACTGGCATCAATAATCTTCTCATTTTCAATATCATTTATATCCTCTGCAATCTTTTTTATCTTTTCATTTTCAATAAGTATATCTGCCTTTTTAATACTATCACTTTCTACAATTAATCCACCTTTAATTAACATAAAATTATTCCCACCTTTATTTAATATATTATTTATCTTCTCTGGAATATGCTGTACCAACAGCTGTTGGTGCACCCAGTTTTTTCTTCATCTTCTCACTTGAGGACAGTATTAACACAAGAAGGGTCAAAATATATGGGGCCATCATCAATATATGTGATGGAATAGCAGTACCAAGGGCTTCAAGTCTCAAGCGAAGTGCACTGACTCCACCAAAAAGATAGGCCCCAAAAACAGCTTTGAGAGGATTCCAACTTGCGAAAATAACCAGTGCTATTGCTATCCAACCACGTCCTGCACTCATGTTTTCAATCCACATAGAGGTATAGGCAAGTGAAAGATAAGCACCCCCAAGGGCAGTTAACATACCACCTGCTATTACATAAACATATCTTATTTTAAATACATTTATAC
>CAZOON010000371.1:0-1165 GCA_964581445.1 uncultured Halanaerobiales bacterium
TAAACCCTATCTCTTTACAAATTATATGGACCTCTGGGTTGATATCCTGGCCCCGGAAATACCCTGGAGGAAGATAATAAAATCTGGAGCCATTCTGACAGTTCATAGCTTCTTTTTTATTCTTGGAAGTTTTATTTTTTTTAACCACAAGGACATACTCAGTTAGGAGTGGTAAAAATGTATAAAAAAATAATTGTGTTAAGCTTTATAATCATTTTATTATTCAACATCAGTATTATAGCCAGTACTAAAATAATGGATGTAAAGGCCAAAAATATCATTAATAAACAACTTGAAATTAAAGATTTTCAGACTGATATTGAATTAAACATTGATGCCTTTCCCGGTCAGAGTTCAAAATTTAATTTTACCTATTATTACCGGGAGCCAGACTTTGTTTATCTTGAAACACAGGATTTTGTCCTCCTCCCCAGAGAAGCTATAAAAACACTGCAACCTAATTTTTTCTTTCTTGAAAAATATAATCATATTCATACTAAAAAAAAGGAAGGGCTCTATCTTGTTGAACTTCAACCTAAAGAAGAAAAAGAAAAATATCGTCTCATACTCTGGCTTGATTACGAAAATATGCTTATTAAACATGCAGAGATATATTTTAAAATGGAGGATTTTAAAGAGAAATTTTCAGTACAGATTGACTATACTAAAATAGATGATTATTCACTACCTGTATATGTAAAAGGGAAACTGGCTGTCCCCACAAAGTTCGACATGAATGGTGAAATAAAAGAATCCCAGGAAGGTAATTTCAGCTTAAAATTAAGTAATTATAAATTGAATAAAGGGTTGCCAAAACAAATTATTAAAGGAAATCTTTAAGCTATTGCCGAATATATTAATATAAAGAATATTTAATATATTAGGGGGATAAGCTTGAGCCTTTTAAAAAAATCATCTATTATTTTTTTTATTTTACTGCTATTTTTCTCTTTACCGGTATTTTCCAGAGATTATGAAATATCCAATTATGATATTAATCTTGACCTGAAAAAAAATGGAGATTATTTTATGTTTGTATTTCGGCATCAGGAATTCCCTCCTATGTAAATAAGTTAATATACTTTAATTATAATAGAAGGGAAGAGGGGGTGCAATGCACTTTTTATGACAATTGAGGAATAAAAAGCTAAAAACTGATCGCCTG
>CAZOON010000371.1:1175-2128 GCA_964581445.1 uncultured Halanaerobiales bacterium
AAAATGGCGATTATTTAATTAGTGAAATAATTCCCTTTGATTCTTTTGAGGGTACCTTTAGCTGGGTAACTCGAGATATAAAGGGAAGGGGTTTTGATAAACTTGAATTTATCTCCATTGAAGGCATAAACACAAATATAGATGATTATGAATTAAAACAGGGTAATGATTTGAATCTAAAATGGTACTTCCCTAAAACAGCTGGGAAAACCACCTTTATTCTTAAATACAGGACCAGTGGTGGACTCATTAGTAATAATGAAGAAAACATAATAAACTGGTTTGCTGTAGGTAAGGGCTGGCAGGTAGATATATATAACCTGACTGTTGATATTAATCTACCCCAAAAAATGAATAATATTGAGGCTTCCCCTTCTGAAGATATTATTAAAAAAAGCGAAAATAATATTATATTCAAAAAGAATTATTTATCACCCGGAGAAGCATATCAGCTAAAGCTTAACTTCCCCCGGATAATTAATACAGATAAAGAAGTTTCCGAATCCATAGAATCCTCTTCAAGCACTGGATTAGCATTATTTATTGGACTCCTGGCAGGCCTTATAGTAGCCTTATTTGATATATTAAAAAGAAAAAAAGACAGGCCACTTAAATCTAAAATTAAACTGGATGAACTTTCCTTAGCTCAAATTGCAGTAATCTACAATCAGGGTAATCAGAATAATTCCGGAATAGCAGCTCAAATATTTGCTCTGGCCAGAGAAGGTAAGATAAAACTAATCAGCAGGGTACAAAAGGGATTTCTTAAATCTCAAAATAGTAAGATCAGGGTTGAAATATTATCAGAAACTGATTTGAATAATGAAGATAAAATTATTGTTGAAAGATTAAAAAAACACAAATACTTAAAGAAATTTGCTAAAGACTATAAGGTATTTAGAGAAGTAAATCAGAAAGTTAAGGATAATTTAAAGAAAAAAGACCTGTTTTCA
>CAZOON010000372.1:0-2121 GCA_964581445.1 uncultured Halanaerobiales bacterium
ATCCCCAGGACCAATACCAATAACATATATCCTTCCCTTACCATCTTTTTTCATATCACCAACTCCTGTCTATATATCACCCACAAAAACAAATAAATAATCTATGATATAATTTAATCTGTATATACCCTTGTTGTAAATTCTTCTAAAGCAAAAAACTCTTCAAGTAGTTCTTCATAAACTTCTTCAGGATCTATATCTTTGAATAATTCAGGCTGTATCCATTTAGCAAAATACAAATCTCCAACAATTGAAGGCAAACCACTAAAAATATCCCAGGTAATAACATAAACATTATCATTTTGAACGGCATAGGTAGATTTTAGACTTGTCCTGGAGCTAAGCTTATCATTGGCTTCTTTCATTTCTGCACGACTAGCCCCCCTGCTCTCCTGTTTAATAATCACATCTGGATTACTTTCCCAGACATACTCACTGGAAACAGTAGGATAATTACCCTCAGCGTTAGCAGCTATATTTACACCACCGGATTGTACTATCTTTGAATGTACTGTTGCTCCTTTTGAACCAGTCTTAAACGGCTTATACCACTCCCAATAAACTTTCTTTTTATAATCTTCATCTAGAGTAACAATCCTATCTTTTATCAGCTTCCTATATTGACTTATAAAAGATATTAAATTTTCGCCTTTTTTCTCTTTCTCCACAATTTTCGCAATATTTCTGATTGTAATTAAAACCCTTTCATCATCAGAAGTTCTTTCAATCATCACAGGTATCCCAAATGATTCAATCATTTTTTTCTGGTCATCATGAAGTTGAGTATCTGCAATAACCAGGTCAGGATCTAATTCCGCTATTGCTTCAATCTGAGGAGTATAGGGGTTTTGACCAACGATTCTTAGTTCCCGTTCAGGACGGGGGAATAAATCATCCTGACTATTTTTATCCAGACCAACCACTCTATCAAAACTATTCAGCGCCATAATTATCTGGGCAACAGATGTATGTAAACATACAATAGTCTTTACCGGAACATCAAGTTTGAGCTTTACTCCTTCATAATCCTCAACTATTATATTATTTTCTGCCATAATAAATGGTGACATTATTAAAATACTTAATACCAAAAAAATAATTACTTTCTTTTTATTAATTTTCCTTATCATTGTAATATCTTTCCTCCACTACGGCTACCGTTACCTTGTTTACTGCCGTCTTTTTTAATATCAATTCTCCCTTCCGACTACTCAATATTGCTGCCGGTTCACAAACACCACCAACTCCTATTGTTTTTTTCACAAATTCAGATTCTGTAAAACTGATATCACTTTTTTTAATCTTTTCCCTGCTTATTATATTTATAGGTGCTTTTATTTTTTCTGCAAAATCTTTAATCCCCGTTTCATCAGCTTTTAAATCAATTGTTGCTATCTTTTTAATACTCTCTAAGCGTAAATTTAATTTATTTAAAGCAAAATCAACGGCATTTTTAACCTGTGAATGAGAAACACCCCGCCTGCTTCCAACACCAACAATTATATTTTGAGGAACAAGTTGTAAAAAAGCCTGTTTAACTTTAAACAATTTATTTGAAATCACAACTGGAAAAGAATCCTTAGAAATATTATTTATCATCTTTTCCACCTTAGCTCTGCTCAGATTATCAATTGAAATTAATCTAATATCATCATAATTATCTAGAAGACCTAAAAAATGATAATCTGTAAAAATAATTAAGCCTTTATTGTTTACCAGGGCAGCATTGGCATGTTTAAGGTTTTTAAAGGGTATAATTTGGGCAGAAATTTTTTTTGCCAGGAGGTCAAAAGCTAGTCGCCCCTGTACATCAGTGGCAGTTGTAATAACAGGATTAGCTCCAGTTTTTTGAGCAAGCTCTTCTGTCAAAACATTGGCACCACCCAGATGTCCCGAAAGTAAGCTAATAACATTTCTACCCATCTCATCAATAACCACCACTGCCGGGTCTGTCCTTTTATCATTAATATAAGGAGCAATTATCCTGACAACAATCCCTGTCGCCATAATAAAGATAAAAGCATCATATTTAAAAAATATTTCCTGTACTAATTCCCTTAAGGAATTAAAATAGGATTCCACCTCTATCTTCTCATCATTAAATTTTTCCGACAAAAAGAA
>CAZOON010000373.1:0-2112 GCA_964581445.1 uncultured Halanaerobiales bacterium
AATGCCGGATGAGGTGTACCCTTCATTCTTGCTTCAACACCATTAGCAATTACAGCTTTAATCTTATCTAAATCGTTGCCTGCTAATTTGTCATATACATTTCCAATATTTGTTCCTTTATTATCATTGGTTTCAACCAATAACATATTTCTTTTCAGACCGTCTTTAAGAAATTCAAGATGATCATTAGTAAATTCATCATCAACTAAATTTACTATTTCAGCTATTGACATCTCTTTAATTTTATTTTCAAGACCATCTTTTTTATCATCTTCATTATTACTTTTTCCACCCTTATAAACTATCTCATCATCTACCTTTATCCAAAGTAAATTAGTATGATCATATTCAAGCAGAGTTTCTACCTTTTTTTCTCCTGTCAGAGTTACATGTATATACAAATGGTCTTTATCAAGTGTCTCAATCTTAATTTTATTCATATTTTCTGCAGCTTTTTCAATTATTTTATCATCAAGGTCAGATAATATCTCTAATTTCTTTTCCTGAGGATTTTCTACAAACATTCCCAGGGCAGCAGCAATTTCATTACCTCTATATCCATGTACACCTGGAATACCGGTAGTCTTTCCATTTTTATAAACAAACCCATCCATTTCAATTAAAACTTCTTTTACTTCACCTTTCAAATATTCCATTCCTGAAGAAACTGCATAGGCAACTGCCCCTGGCTCAGTACAACCATTTGCTAAATATAATTCTTCTTTTACAAATTCATCTAATATCATTTTATATCCCTTCCTTCCTTCATTACTTAATTAATTTTTTTTACTTATTACCATCCTACATACATCGCCACCACGGGCAATTGTATCCTGTAAATCCATTTCAAATTTATCAAAAGTACTTATAATACCTCTATCACCATCCATGGCGATATCACAAAGATGATCTATTTTTTCTTCATCATCTGTTAATTTCATCCAGGCCGTAACTAAAGGACAGTGATTAAATTCTACAACAAATTTATCATCTGTTAGCTCTGCAATTTCCATTTCAAAAATTTTCTTTGTTACATCTGAAGCAAATTCACCGGCAAATTTTTTCAAATCTTCAGTATCTGTGAATTTATTATCACCATGGATACATCCACATCTCTTTATTGCCTTACGAGCAAAAACGTCCCAATTCAATCCTTTTTTTTCTGCTTCATCTAATAAAAGATAAAACCAGGTAGCACGATGCTCAAATGCAGCCCTTAAATCTTCAGTAGTTTTATCAGTAATCTTCTTTTCATTTTTTATTGTCATTATTTTTTATCTCCTTTTTTATTTTAAATTTTTATAAAAATTTTGTTGAACTATAAATCAATATTACCATTAACAATTGTTGTATAAACCTCTATATCGTCTATTGATTTGGGATCAATAATAAAAGGATCCTGATCTAAAACTACTATATCAGCCTCATAACCTTCTTTTAAGATGCCTTTTCTATCTTTTTCAAAACATGAATATGCTGAATTAATAGTATACATTTTGATAGCATCATATACTGATAATTTTTGATCCGGGAACCAGCCTCCTTCAGGTTTATCATCCCAATCCAACCTTGTAACTGCACATCTAATACCTTTTAGAGGAGCAGGACTTTCCACAGGACAGTCAGAGCCACCAGAAACATTTATACCATTATCCATCATAGTTTTCCAGGCATGGGTATTTACAGATCTTTTATCTCCCAATCTATCCCTAACCATTTTCCAATCTGAAGCTGTAAAAGGAGGTTGAATATCTGCCATAAGACCCAGCTTTGCTATCCTCTTGATTAATTTATAATCAGTTATTTGGCAATGGATAATCCTGTTTCTAAGCTTTTTACCATATTTAGCCTGCAACTTTTCATTAATATCAAGATAAATTTCAATGGTTTTGTCACCAATAGCATGAAGGGCTGTTTGCATATTATTTCTATAGGCACAATCTATCAATTCTTCAAGTTCCCTTTTGCTAAAAATTAATCCCCCAATCTCATCAGGTGAATCTGCGTAAGGTTCTCGCATTGCAGCTGTCCTGGCACCCAGAGAGCCATCTGCTATAATTTTCAAAGGACCAAGGCTAAGAAAATCAGAATAATAACGAACTGGATTTTCAT
>CAZOON010000374.1:0-2093 GCA_964581445.1 uncultured Halanaerobiales bacterium
TATGAAAAAATATCAGAGAAGCGTAAAAGGGCACTGGACGATATGCGTAGCTTTTGCATTGAGGGAAGTGATGATAACATAGATTGGAAAGAAAGCAATGAAAAATTAAAAGACTCTATTTACTACTACTTTAATGTTTTTATTCTGGTTAGCATATACATCATCATTTAAATTTGAAGAAATACTGGCAGGATTAGTAATTTCTATCATTATTGCGTATTTCAATTATGAGTCATTTAGTAAAAAAGGATTTTCAGCAGATATTTTTACACGTTTAATTAAGTTGCTTATCTATATACCTGTTTTTATCTGGGAAATGATAAAAGCAAATATAGACGTAGCCCGCAGAGTTATAAATCCAGAATTACCTATCAATCCTGGTATAGTTGCCATAAACACTGAACTCAAATCAGATATCGGCAAGATGTTTTTGGCAAATTCTATAACTTTAACCCCTGGAACTTTGACAGTTGATGTAATAGATGACATTATGTATATTCACTGGATTGATGTAAAAACAGATAATTCAGAAAAACAGAAAAATTATATTTCTACCAAATTTGAGAACCTGTTAAAGGGGGTATTTTAATGTTTAACATTTATTTTTTTATAATTTTTTTAGCAATTATTCTGGGAATCATAAGATTTCTCAAAGGACCTACCCCTTCTGACAGAGTAGTTGCTTTAGATACATTAACTACGGTTATTAGTACACTATTGGTTTTAAGTGCTCTATTTTTCAAAAGATTTATTTTTCTTGATATTTCATTTGTATTTGCAGCACTTTCATTTACCAGTGTAATCATCGTTGCCCGTTTTCTGGAAGGGAGAGGTTAATTATGCTTGTATTAAGTATTATTGGTTATTTTTTAATCACTGTAGGAATTATATTCTTATTTTTGGGATCACTGGGTATACTTCGTATGCCTGATGTTTATAATAGACTTCAGGCTGGGACAAAAGCAACTACCCTCGGTGCCCTATCAGCAATAATTGGTGTTGGACTGGTTGAACCTTCCTGGTTCTGGAAGACATTGATAATAGCCTTATTTATTGTCTTAACAAATCCAATTGGCAGTCATAATATTGCCAGGGCTTCACGAAAAGCAGGAATATCCCCCTGTGAAAAAACTGGAATTGATAAATATTACCAGGATGGTTTTACAATGGAAGGTGGGGTAGAGAATGATCTATCTATATAGTCTATTAATTATACTTATGTTAGCAAGTGCAATTGCAGCAATATTTATGGAAAATTTACTGAGTTCAATAATTGCCGCTGGCCTGGTTAGTTTAATCGCTGCCGCTCTCTACTTTTTCTTAAAGGCACCTGATGTTGCTATGACAGAAGCAGCTATCGGGGCAGGTTTAACAACAGCAATTTTTGTAGTCACTTTAATGAAAACAGAATGGGGTGACGATAAATGAAAGCTCGAAATATTATTTCTTTAATTTTAATAATTTTTCTAGCATATTTCCTATTTCAGGCATTAAATCTTGTACCTGGATTTGGAATGGCTAATATAGAGGAAAGAACAGCGACTCATTATATCAATAAAGATGTAAACTCTAAAAAAGAAGAAATAAAGTTTAATGAAAGCAAAAATCCAGAATCAGGCTCCGCAAACATGGTAACTTCTGTAGTCGTAAATTATCGTTCCTTTGATACACTTGGTGAAGTGACAGTATTGTTTATTGCTGCTACAGGTATTGGGGCCATATTATTCAGGAAAAGAAAAAAAGAAAAAACTATGATGGATGAAGATGGCTCACTAATATTAGTCACAGGTGTTAAAATATTATTCCCACTTTTACTTCTTTTGGGAACATATATATTTGTTCATGGGCATCTTACACCTGGTGGAGGTTTTCAGGGTGGTGCAGTAATTGCAACTGCATTTCTTTTGATGTTTTTGGCCAAAAAAAATTATAAACTTGATAATAGTAAATTTAAACTTATTGAAGGAATAGCTGGAATAACCTTTGTAGGATTGGGATTAATTGGTTTAGCCACTAAAGGTTATTTTTTAATGAATTTTTTAAATAATGGTGTAATCGGAAGCTCATTTAGTTCCGGTATCATTCCAATTATT
>CAZOON010000375.1:0-966 GCA_964581445.1 uncultured Halanaerobiales bacterium
TATCTGTTTCACCGACAGCAAATTTGGCTGTCATCTCTTCCGAATTTTTTTGAAGGTTATTTACTTCCATAATTTTATCTTTAAAAAGATTTTTAAAATCACTTTTGATATTTTCATTTTTTTTAGTTTTTTCTAAAGAATAATGTTCAAAATTATCTGTCACAGGATTAATTCCCATTTTATCCAGCAATGTAATTCCCCCTATCTGCTGATATCCAGAGCACTTGCTGCCATATTTTTATAATTGGAAATCGCCTGAACACTGGCTTCGTAAGCTCTGCTCGCATCTATCATATCTATCATCTCTGTCATTATACTAACATTGGGCAGCCGTAAATACCCATCTGTATCCGCATCAGGATGGCTGGGTCTGTATTCAAGTCTAAAAGGGCTCTGATCTTCTCTAATCATCCTAACCTCAACACCTTCTCTGGAATCGTTACCAAATACAGAATCAGACCCATTCATCTGGTTATTTAGCTTTTCCTGAAATACAGGCACTTTTCTGCGGTATGGGCCACCATCTTCAGTGCGGGTGGTCTCAGCATTTGCTATATTGCCGGAAATGATATCCATTCTCAATCTCTGAGCTGTCAGTCCTGATGCACTAATATCTATCCCCTGGAACAATTTTAACTACCTCCCTTATCTATAACCTGGTTCAGCGTAGAAAATCTGGCAGCAGCCCTTCTTGTAAGGACATTGTAATAAATGCTATTTTTTGCCATTTCTGCCATCTCTACATCTATATCAACACTATTTTCATCATTGCGGTAGCTGCCGCCGTTTGTACTTTCAGCTCTAATAATATTTTTATCAGCAGAGTTATTAATTCCTGCTTTAGAAAAAGAAATATGATTTGGGCTGGTTGTCTTCAAACTGAGTTTTTCGTTAACCTGACCGTCAGTCATTTGATCTTTTAAAACTTCCTTAAAATTAATGTCTTTCCTCTTATAGCCGGGTGTT
>CAZOON010000375.1:976-1237 GCA_964581445.1 uncultured Halanaerobiales bacterium
ATTGTTTGCAATCAGCTCTCCCCGCCGAGAAGATCCATCCAGTGCAGCAGATATTAAAGAAATGTAATCTGTCAAATAAACACCTCCATATAAACAAAAATTCTACAGCAGCACCAGCTATAGAATTTGTATAATATAACCTATGCAGCCTGGCAGTCTCATATTCTGGACCCATAGCTTTGCGTCATCGGTTTACACCGATTTTGCCAAATAAACTTATATTGAAAATTATATTCAATATAATATTATCTATTTTTATAT
>CAZOON010000375.1:1247-2083 GCA_964581445.1 uncultured Halanaerobiales bacterium
TTTCACACTCTATATTTTATATCAAAAAATTAAACAAAAAGCAAGTTTTAATAAAAATATTTTTAATGTTTTCTTTTATTGTTTTCTCTAAATAGATTTTATTATTCTCGGTAATATTATCTATTTTTATATAATATATAGAATTTTCAATCTTCATTGTACTCTACAATAATCCTTTTATTCTATTAAGATATATTTGACATATAATCTTAAAATCCTCTAATTTATATTAATTTTTTTAAAGATTCCATAACTCTGTCTTTTTTGAATGGTTTAACTATAAAGTCTTTTGCTCCCATTTCAATTGCCTGAATAACAATTTTCTGCTGACCCATTGCACTGCAGACAACTATCTGTGCATCAGGATCAATATCCTGAATTGCCTTAATCGCTTCCAGGCCATCCATAACTGGCATTGTTATATCCATAGTAACAATATCCGGCCCTAATTCCTGATATAGTTCTACAGCCTGTTTACCATTTTCTGCTTCACCTACAACTTCAAATTCATCTTTTAATATATTTTTTAAATTTAATCTCATAAATGCTGCATCATCAACAATCAACACTCTAGGCATTTAAAAATTACCTCCTCTAAATTATATCTGCTACTATCTAATATAATAACAGAAATGCGTATTATTTACAATAGCATTCGTTGATTCTCTAAAATAATTATATTATATAAATTTCCTTATATTACTATATAATAAAATTATATTTTAATCAAGTCTTTGCTAAAAGATTTAACTTCTACTCTACCATCATTAAGATAAAAATACATTGACCGACCATAATCTTTCCCTACATCACTACCAATAATTTTAATATCTAAA
>CAZOON010000376.1:0-2077 GCA_964581445.1 uncultured Halanaerobiales bacterium
GTAATCTCCTTGTGCAAATAAAGCACCATTAATAGCTCCAATAGATGTTCCAGCAACAGCTTTCACTTTAATACCTATTTCATTAAAAGCTTTCCAAGCTCCAATCTCATAACATCCTTTTGTACCTCCACCGGTAAAAATTAATCCATATTCTTTTGATTTATCAATAATATCCATATATAACCTCATTTTTATATTTTATATAATAATACCAAATATATCTGTTATAAACAACATGATAAATTGATATAATTAATATTATAATGTAAAATATAATTAAGATTTATAAAGGAGGGCCCATGGATACTTTTAGACTTAAGTTAAACAATCAATTTGAAAGCGATATTTTAATAGAAATATTAGACGATTATAATATACCTTATGCAATAATCAAACATCATAGTGTAGTTTACGATGGAATTTTTGAAAATCAATTTGGATGGGGATATTTAGAAATTGAAAAACAGTATGAAAACAAGGTCAAAGAACTTTACAATGAATTTAAAAACAGCGAAGGTGAATATAAAGATGATTAAGTTCAATCTACATACTCATTCAAAATACTGTGATGGCCAGAAAAGTATCGAAGACATGATTCAGGGAGCACTAAAGTATAATATTAAAATAATAGGAATAACTCCTCATGGACCCCTTCCTTTTGAAACTGACTGGACTATGGATAAAAAGGATTTAGAAAAATATTTTAAAGAAGTATCCTTTCTAAAAAATAAATATAGAGATAAAATTGAAGTCTTAATAGGTATGGAACTGGACTATCTTCCAGACTTGAAGATGGATTATATAAACAAAAATATGCTAAAAAGATTAGATTTTTGGATAGGTTCAAATCATTTTTTAGGCAAATTAAGTAACGGTTACTACTGGACGGTGGATTACACTATAGAAGAGATAAATAGAGGAGTAAAAGAGAATTTCAATGGAAGTATAAAGTCGGCGATATCTAGATATTACGATTACATGAAAGATATGATACTTAATTACGAACCTACTATACTGGGACATCTGGACTTAATCAAAAAAAACAACGGAAATAATTTGTTATTTAATGAAGAGGAAGACTGGTACAGGGATAAAATATTTGAAGTGATTGAAACAATAACAAGTTCAAAGACAGTCGTAGAAGTAAATACAGGGGGCAAGTATAGAGGATATAGTAGTGAATACTATCCAAGCAGATGGATTCTAGAAGAAATATATAGCAGAAAAATTCCTATAACAGTTAGTAGAGATGCTCATGATATAGAAAGTTTAAATTATGACTATGAAGAATCCTTATCTCATTTAAAAGAAATTGGATTCACAAGTATAGTTTATTTGAAAAACAATAAATGGAATGAATTAAAAATTTAAGAGAGGAAAGCATGATGATTAAAGAAAATCATATCAACAAAATAAATAGTAATTCTAAAATACTTTACAACGGCAAAATACATATAATGGATGAAGAACAGAATCAAGTAGATAGCATATATATTAAAGGCAGTGAAATTGTAGATTACGGTAATGATGAATACATATTGAAAAAATATGGGGGACTTTCAGAAAAAAAAATAGATCTAAAAAAGAAAACTGTCTTGCCTGGAATTAACGATTCTCATATGCATCTCCTTATGTACGGACAAAGCCTTGAAAGCATAGATTTGAGAGGTACAAAATCAGTTAGTGAAATAATCAAGATATGTAGTGATTTTTTAGAAAATAACAAATTAAGAGAAGATCAGTGGCTTTTAGGTATGGGATGGAATCAAGATTTATTCGAAAAAAATGAATTTCCTTCAAAAGAGGACTTGGATAAAATTTCTACTGAAATTCCTATATCTTTAACCAGAGTATGTAGACATATAACTGCATGCAATACTAAAGCTTTGGAAGTTATGAATATAATAAGAGAAACTGATATAGAGGGAGGAGAAATAGAAAAAGACAGTAGAGGTAATTTAACTGGAGTTCTTAAAGAAAATGCTCTCAGCTTTGTTAACAAGTCTCAACCGGAACTTTCTGTAGAAGATATAAAAATAATACTTGAAAAAGCAGCAAAAAAATTAGAAGAATATGG
>CAZOON010000377.1:0-2076 GCA_964581445.1 uncultured Halanaerobiales bacterium
CAGCAGCAAGCCTGACTGCATTACCACTAAAATATGTCTGCCTTGTCGCAGAGCTAGAGCCAGAATTTCTTGTCAGACTTGTATCTCCCTGTATAATCTTAATATTATCAGTTTTTAATTTTAGAACCTCTGCAGCAATCTGGGTAAGAACTGTTAAAACACCCTGGCCAACATCAGCAGCAGCACTTTTAATTAATAAATTTCCATTATCCTGTATTTCAATGGAAGCAGCAGAATGATCAGGAAATCCTTCGCCATAACCAAATCCAAACATTATCGTAGCAATACCCCGTCCTTTTTTCTTCACTAGAATCCCCCCTTCTCTTGCAGGAGTTGCTCAACAGCATCAATTGTTTCTTTAACATTTACACTTCTAGTGAGTTCCTGTCCATTGGCTGTAATAGACCCAGTATCATAGGCATTAAGCTTGCGAAATTCAAAAGGGTTCATACCAAGTTTATAGGCAAGTATATCCATCTGAGATTCATAGGCAAAGGCCATCTGGGTAGTTCCAAAACCACGCATAGCTCCAGCATATGTGTTATTTGTATAAACAGTATAGGACCTACCCTTTACATTCGCCACATTATATGGGCCAGTGCAATGAAACATACCCTTATGTGTTACAGCAGGTCCACTGGAAGCATATGCACCTGTATCTCCAATCACTTCAGTCTCTACAGCTGTTAATAAACCATCCTTGCCGACCCCGGTCTTTAATCTAATGCTTATTGGATGCCTTTTGGACTGGGTAATCATTGATTCTTCCCTATTAAAAGTCAATTTAACAGGTCTCCCTGTCATCAATGCTGCAAGTGCCAGATGAATATGAACAGAAATATCCTCTTTTTTCCCAAAGGCACCGCCTATAGCTGTTTGAATTAATCTAACTTTTTCTTTGGGTATACCCAGTGATTGGGCAATATCTGCCTGCGTATCATGAAGCCACTGGCTCGCAGCCCAGATTCTTATTTTCTCTTTACTCTGGTCATAGACAGCCACTCCTGCTTCATTTTGCAAGGGAAGTTGGTCAATATGTTGAGTCCGGTATTCATTTTCTACAATTATATCTGCTTTAGCAAAACCTTTCTCAATATCACCTTTTTCAAGTCTATGGCTAGTTAAAATATTACCACCCTCATGGATTAAAGGGGCATCTTTATCCATGGCCCGAAATGGGTTTGTAATTACTTCTAATTCTTCAATCTCTGTCTCAATCAAAGAAACCGCCTTACTTGCAATCTCTCTGGACTCAGCAAGTACTATAGCCAGGGCATCCCCCATATATCTCATTTTTTCTCCAATACCCACTAATACAGGTTGGTCTTTAACAATCAAACCAAATCTTTTAACATCAGGTATATCAGAGCGAGTAATAATCCTTACTACACCTGTTAATTTTCTTGCTTTACTTATATCAAGAGCTTTAAGAATCGCATGGGGATATGGGGCCCTTTTTATCTTCAAAAATAACATGTCTTCCAGAAATATATCATCAGGGTAAATGGCATCTCCACTCACCTTATCATAAGCATCTACCTTTAATACATTATGCCCAACATATTTTTCAGGACCTTGAGGCAATATCCTCACCCCTTTCCTCTTTATATCTTTCTTCTTTATATCTTTCTATAGAAAGTTTAACAGCTGAAAATATTTTTGCATAGCCTGTACATCTACATATATTACCTGAAAGACCTTCTTTTATCTCTTCATCACTGGGCTCTGGGTTTTTTTCAAGTAAATGTTTAGTAGCCATAATCATACCCGGTGTACAAAATCCACATTGCACAGCACCTGCATCAACAAATGAACTCTGAATTATATCAAGTTTATTTCCTTTTCGCAGCCCTTCAATAGTAATAATCGAGGAGCCATCAGCCTGAGCAGCCAGCACAAGACAGGAAGCAAGAAGTTTACCATCCATAATTACACTACAGGCCCCACATTCTCCCTTGCCACAACCTTCTTTTGTACCTGTTAAACCCAAATCTTTTCGTAATAGATCAAGCAATCTTGTTGAAGGGCTAATCTCTTCGAGCCTTTTTTCTCCATTAACAGTAATCTCAATCTCCA
>CAZOON010000378.1:0-2076 GCA_964581445.1 uncultured Halanaerobiales bacterium
TCTTAAAATATGTATATCCCTGTCCCTGACACTGGTTAAAGGAGAGTAATTAAATCCATATTTCAATAAAAGTTTATTAGTCTGAGCATTTATTATTAATCCCATATAGGGTAGATAATAATCTATATTGTAATCCAGGGTTTCACCTGAAAAACTTAGTTCTTGATCAGGGTGATAGAAAATGCCATCATAGCTTCCTTTTTGCTCTGTATTTGAAACCTTTGCTGAAAAATATTCATATTTATATCCGGCCTTTAGCTTGAAATTAATATTTTCATTAAGCCTGGCAGGTGCTGAAGATAGAGCGGCATTAAATATAAAGACATTTAATCTGCTATCTGAGCTGGAGTAAATAGCAAGATCATCCCTGTATTTATACAGCCAGTCAGAATCTATTAATTTTCCGCTTTTTTGATAGGAAAAATTACTGCTTAAAGAGAGCTCAAACTCACTTGAATTACCCGGGAAAGATTCTTTGATTTCAAGTAGTGTTGAATTCAGGGGAAATTCTAATCTGCTTTTCCAGCCCCCATCTTCTTCACCCTGTATTGTATAAGTACTATGTCCCTGGAGTTTAATACTATTTACTGTCAGGGATTGAGTAGGTATTGTATATAATAAGAGTATAAGAACTAAGAGTAAGAATGTTTTTTTGCTTGATATATGTACTGGCATATTTATGTCCTTTCTTCATTTAAAAAATTAATGAGGCTATTATGAAAGAGCCTTATATAAATAATTTCCTTGTAAGTTTGAGGATTCCTTTATATTAATTAGCAAATCATTTGGGAATTATAGTATAATATGGTAGCAAGGTATAATATGGTAGAAAGCAAATTTTGTCTAATAAAGGGTTTTTAAGATAATTGTATAATATTATATACAGGATTATTTGTGAACCTCTCTACCTTTTCTTGAACATTTTTAGATAAAATAATAGATGTGAGGATTGTTTTATGAAAATATCCCTGCTTGATTCCTATATAATTAAAGAGGTAATATATCCATTTTTAATTGGGATTGGAATTGTAACAGTTATTATGTTAAGTAGCCTATTATTTCAGATGACAGATTTGATAATTGTTAAGGAGGTTCCAACCCTGCTGGTATTAAAACTTTTATTTTATCAATTACCAGAAGTGGTTGTTCAAACCTTTCCTATAGCTATACTTTTTGCTACCATGACCGGGATTGGCAGGCTTAATAGGGAAAATGAAATTGTGGCCCTGCGTATGGGAGGGATTAGTCTTTATCGCCTGATTCTTCCACTATTAATCGCTGGTATTATTATCAGTGGTCTAACCTATGTTATAAATGAAGAAATTGTACCCTGGTCAAATCATAAGGCCAGGAATATTATCAGGAAGACTATTTTGAAAGAGGCCATGCCTGATGTAAAAGAAGCAGTATTTTTTACTGGACCAAAAGGACGCCTCTTTTATGTTCAAAATTATGATGAGAAGAATAAAACTATCAAAAAGGTTGTAATATTTAATAATAAGAAAAAGGAAGAATTCCCGGAAATAATCACTGCTAAGAGCGGAAGGATTGTTGAGAATTTCTGGCATTTAAACAATGGCATTATACATAACTATGATGAAGATGGCCATCTGGTTTTAGAAAGCAGATTTGACTTAATGGAGGTTGAGCTGGCAAAGGATAATAGCAGGTTTTTTGGTGAGCAACGTACACCTTCTGAGATGAGTCGTGAAGAATTGAAAAAAGAGATAGACCTTTTTAGAAGTAGTGGTATAGAGGTTAACTCCTTGCTGGTTGATTATCATTTGAAATTAGCCATGCCCCTTACTGCATTTTTGTTTATTTTACTTGGTACTCCCCTGAGTCTGGCCAATAATAAGAGCCGGACGGTAGGTGTGGTTTTTACCATAGTAATCATATTTTTATATTATCTAATAATGTCTATTTCCCGCTCGTTTGGGAGGAATGGTATACTCCCACCCCTTTTTGCTGCCTGGCTTCCTGATATTATATTTGCACTTTTAGGGATAGCCCTATTATTCTGGAGGGAATCATGGCAGATGATATTCAGGAAAATAATTAATATTTTTGCTATTG
>CAZOON010000379.1:0-2058 GCA_964581445.1 uncultured Halanaerobiales bacterium
ATGAAAGAGGTTATGATAGAAGGAATATTATCAATTCAGGCCGGAGAAAATCCGCGTATTGTTGAAGAAAAACTTAGTTCATTCCTATCCAATGATAATATAGATGAAGAAACTGAAGCAACGGCGGTGAATGAAAATGCCCAGAGGTAAAAAGAAAAAAGATGATGATCTTGATAAGGGGTCCCCGGCCTGGATGACTACATATGGGGATATGATGACCTTATTATTGGTCTTTTTTGTGCTTTTATATTCTTTTTCTGTGATGGATTTAGATAAATTTAAAGGTTTTATATCTGCCCTGCAATCTAAACTGGGTGTGCTTGATGGTGGTATGACAGTTAGTGAAGAATCAGCATTGAGCAGAGGCTCTACCGGGGAAAAATTTAATCCTGCCAATTATTCGAAGGTAATGGGGGAGATGCAGCAATATATAGAAACCAATAAGCTGCAGGAAAGTATAAGTATGGAGCTAAGTAAAAGAGGGCTGGTTATTCGTTTTACTGGACAGATACTTTTTGATATTGGTGAAGCTCTTATTAAAACTAGAGGCAGAGAGATATTGAATGATATTAGTGATATTTTAAAGGATGTACCAAATGATATAGTTGTAGAAGGACATACTGATAACTGGCCTATAAATAATGAAAATTTTCCATCAAATTGGGAGCTTTCAACTGCCAGGGCTACAAATGTTATAAAATATTTTATTGAAAATGGAGCTATTAACCCGGCTAAACTATCTGCTGCTGGATATTCTAAATATCATCCGCTTTTTCCTAATGATACGTCTGAGCACAGGGCGAATAATAGAAGGATAGAAGTGGTTTTATTAAATAGTGTAAGTAAAACAGCTAATATAAGTAAAAATGAAGTAGACAGGGGAGATCAGGATGGCTGAAGGAAAAAGGAGTTTTTTACAGTTAGCTGGAATTATAGTATTGGTTGTTGTAATTGCAGCAGGTACAAGTTATGGTATAATGACTTTTTTAAATAAGGATAGCAGTAAAGCTGAAGGTAAAATAGATAAAATGGGACCAACCTATTCACTTGGGGATTTTGTTGTTAATCTTGCTAATTCAGGGGGACTGCAGTTTATTAAGGCCAGTATTGTGGTTGAAGTTGAAAAAGATGATGCCATTTCTGAGATGGAGAAAAGGAGTCCTCAAATCAGGGATGCTATTATTACTATCCTCCGGGAGCAGGATATAAAGGATATTGAAGAGCCAGGATTAAAAGTTATGAAAACACAGATAGAAGTTAAACTAAATCAGATTTTAAGCGAAGGCAAAATAAAAAATGTCTGGTTTACCCAGCTTGTTGTACAATAGGGGGGATAATAATGGCTGATGTTCTTGACCAGAATGAAATAGATTCGCTTCTTTCAGCTCTTTCATCAGGTGATGTGGATGTAGAAGAGATTAAAAAAGAGAGTGAAGAAAAAAAGATAAAAGAATATGATTTTAAGAGGCCTGATAAATTATCTAAAGAGCAGATGAGAACTCTGCAAATGGTTCACGAAAATCTGGCCAGACTTCTGACAACGATACTTTCCACCAAGTTAAGGACAATGGTTGATTTTGAGGTGGCTTCAATTGAGCAATTATCCTATGAAGAGTTTGTCAGATCTTTACCTGAGCCAACAATTATAGGGGTTTCTGAACTTGAGCCTTTTAGTGGCCGTTTTATTTTTGAAATCAATCCCGATATAGGGTTTACCATAATAGATAGATTATTTGGGGGGATGGGCAATCCCATTAAGGAAGTGCGACCATTTACTGATAGAGAAAATGCTGTTTTGCGTAAAGTGATTAACTGGTTTTTAGGTGCTTTGCCTGAGGCCTGGGAAAATATTATTCAGCTGAATCCCCGGCTCCGGGAACTTGAATCAAACCCCCAGTTTACTCAGGTAGTGCCCAGCAATGATATGACCATAATCATAACAATGGAAGCAGAAATAGCGGAAACCGACGGCTTAATAAATATCTGTATTCCCTATATAATGCTGGAGCCGATAGTTTCTCACCTGAATGCCCAGCAGTGGTTTGCAAGTACCAGAGA
>CAZOON010000380.1:0-2055 GCA_964581445.1 uncultured Halanaerobiales bacterium
CAATCCAAGGCTATTACTTAACTCCGTTACTCCAACACCTTTGTTAATCTGAACAAGTTTTTCAATTATATTTAATGCCCTATCAACTGATTGCACCAGTTGATCTGGCTTTTTATTTGCTGACATTGATAACAACCTTCCTCCTAAAAAATTTATAAAGATATAGAAAAATATATCAAATTGTAAAATATTTATTTAAATAAAGTTTTATTAGCAAATTTCATTTCCAAAAACCACTCATATTTATTTTTAGCTTCAATGGTACTTATTCGATTCCATTGTTTTGCAAAATCCACCCTATCAAAAGCTCCTGTACAGGGTTCCAAAGCTACATTATATTGCCCCAAAAATCCCCCTTCATTAATCCATACTCCAAGATAAGGAACCTTATCAATTGGATATCTTAAGGTAATAAGATCTCCAGTCTTAGTATCATATAATGAAGCTTTACCAAGATCCAAATCATTTAAAATATAATATTTTTCGCATAAATTTCTTTTTTTAGAACTTATTTTCGACATATCATATTCATTATCTAACCCAGTATTTGCAATTGGCCAGGAAAAAACTTTTCCATATTTACCTAAACGTTTGCTTTCATTATATACATTAATAACTTTATCTACTGATTCTGGAAGTATAATTTTTGTATTTTCACTACAATTAAATAATGGGTGTGCAGCCCATATAAAATCAAAATTATAGTTAGAATAATTAATTGCTTTATATTCTATATTTAATATATTATTATTTTTCAAAGATATTTTTTTGATCAATTTATATGGAAATCTTACCCCGTGGGTACTTAATATAATTGAATCATCCTTTAATTCATAATCCCAGGGTATTGACCAGACTTCCCCGTGATCAGGCACTTTTATTCCCTGCCAGGGTTTAACAGGATAATAACAAGTACTTATTGAGGGGAACATATCATCAAAACCACTACATTCACCTTTTTCAAAAAAAATACCATATTCTGGTTTTTTAAAATATTTTCCTTCTGATTGAAACAAATATTCTTTTTGTTTTTCTTTTTGAAAAATTGATTGAATTTTAGCACCATATTGCGGTAAAATATTTACTCTTAATACTTTGCTTTCTATAATAATGCTAAAAACATTTTTATATTTTCCTTTATATATTTTAATACTCAATTTATTATCTCCTTACAAAATCAATTATTTTTATTAACAATAATATCATTATTACTTTTGCTAATATAATAATTCTTTTCAACATCCATTACAAGATATTTAATTTCTTCTTGCTTAAAGTGTTCAATAAAAACATTAACATCCACAGTATTATCAGTCACCAGACCATAATGCATTGGTATAACCATTTTAACATTCAATTTTTTAGCTAAAATAGCGGCTTCCTTTACGTCGAGATTGCCATATTTACCATTTATACAGGAAATCATTATATCAATATTATTTTTACTGTAGTTAAATAATTTTTTATTAAAACTTGTATCACCTGTAAAATAAATAATTAAATTATTTATTTCAATAATAAAACCCATACTATCCTTTGTATGATCAGCAAAAACTGTTTTAAAATTAAAATCTTGAAAACTATATTTCTCATTCATCTTTAATTTTTTTATTCTATCTTCAGACATTTTCATATTTTTCATATGTCTATAACTGGAAGCAGGTCCATAAAATTGAGATTCAGAAAAAGCATATATTAATGGTAAGGTCTCTGGATCAGTATGATCCAGATGGTCATGACTGCATAAAACAAGGTCTGGTTTAAAATTTTCTATAATAAATCTGTTATACCACATACGCCTGGAAGACCTCCCATCATAACGCTCTATAGAATTTGAGTAATAAGGGTCAATACAAACAATAGTATCTTTAGAAGTTTTAATAACAAAACCAGCCTGTCCAATCCAATTTAAGATAAATTCATCTTTTTCTACTTTACAGTCATCGATTTTCTCAATATGACTTTCTTCTTCATGCATAAACATATAAACCACCCTTTTGAAATTATTCACTTTTTTATAGTAGAAAATTCCTGAAATTCAGAAACTATTTCTCT
>CAZOON010000381.1:0-2053 GCA_964581445.1 uncultured Halanaerobiales bacterium
ATATGTTTCACGTGAAACATTATCTATGGGGCATGCCCGCACACTTTTGTCATTAAAAGACAAAAAAATGCAGATTGAGGTTGCGGATTATTTAATTGACAGGGATTTATCTGTGAGAGAGACAGAAGAATATATTAATAATTTGAATAAAAACAAAAAAAGCGAAAAGAAAAAAACAAACAAATTGGATACCAGGTGGAAAGATGCGGCAGAAAAATTATCTTCTTTTTTTAAATCAAGAGTAAAAATCAAACAAAGAAAAGACAAAAAATATATAATGATTGAATGCGAAGAATATGATAATTTAGAGGATATTATTAATTTATTAGAAAGAAAACTATAACATTGTTCCACGTGAAACAATGTTTTTTATAGAGGTGCAAAAATGAAAATACTTGTTATAGGAGCAGGAAAAGTCGGGCGTTATTTACTAAATGATTTATTGGAAAAAGGACATAAAATTACTTTAATTGAGCAGGATAAGGAAAAGTGTAATAATATTTCTGATAAATATGATATAAAGGTCATATGTGGGGATGGGTCTGAAAAGAAGACCCTGGAAAAAGCAGGGGTAGAAGATGCTGAACTTGTGCTTGCTGTGACACAGGATGACCAGGATAATCTTGTGATCTGTCAATTAGCTGAGAGACAATATAATGTTCCGCAAACTTTTACCAGGGTAAATACTCCTGGAAATGAGAAACTATTTGACTGGCTTGGTGTTAATGTGGCAATAAGCAGTGCCTCTCTTTTGTCTGCCCTGGTAGATCAGGAGCTTGCTATTAAAGATTTGAAGGATTTTTTAAATAAAGACCAGGATAAATTAAAATTATTAAGAATTCCAGTGAGTGATAAATCAAAGGTTATAAATAAAAAGGTAAAGAAAATAGACTTGCCTCTTGAATCTATATTAGTAACAATTTTAAGAGGAAATAAGCCTATAGTCCCTCGAGGTAATACAAGAGTATTAGCCGGGGATATTATTTTGGCTTTGACAAAACCTGAATTAAAAGGTGAATTAAATAATATTTTTAATTAAATGAGGGATTAATTAATGACGGGAACAATAGTAAATGTTATAGCAATAGTTGCGGGTAGTTTAATTGGGGTTTTGTTAAATGAGCGATTCCCGGAGCATATACAAAAGACAGTAATGCAGGGGCTTAGTCTGGCTGTTGTTTTGATTGGTTTACAAATGGCGATGGGTGTAGAGGGATCTACTGGTGTGTTAATTGTTATTTTTAGTCTGGTGATTGGTGGAGTAATTGGCGAGGTATTAAAAATTGAAAAAAGACTGGATAACTTTGGTAAAAACCTAAAAAAGAGGGTGGGTAATAAAAACGATCTTTTTGTTCAGGGTTTTGTCCAGGCCAGTCTAATATTTTGTATAGGTGCTATGGCAATAATGGGTGCTATCCAGGATGGTTTAAATAATGATCCTTCTATATTATTTACTAAATCATTGCTTGATGGAGTTGCTTCTATTGCTTTTGCAGCCACTTCAGGTATTGGAGTTATTTTTTCTATAATCCCTGTTTTAATATATCAGGGAGGTATTTCACTTCTTGCTGCCTGGGCTGCAGATATTATAACAGAACCTGTAATTGTTGAAATGACAGCAACTGGTGGACTTTTAATACTTGCTATTGGTTTAAATATGCTGGGGGCAAGCCGTATAAAAATAGGAAATCTTTTACCTTCTATTTTTGTTGCGATATTTCTTTCTTTAATTATTATTGCCTAAAGGTATTTTCGAGTTCGTATTGAATTAAATTTTGAAAGCATTTCAAATGCAAGGCAGGTGATAAATAAGTGAAAAAATGGTTTAATTCCCTCTGGAAGTTTTTAGTTAAAGAAAAGATTAATATTACGATTATTCCATCTCCAGAACGCAAAATAAAGAATTTGAAAATCAGAAGAATAATGCCGATTTTGCTTGTTTTGTTAATTATTGGAAGCATTGGAAGCTTTGCATATCTATACAAACATTATGAAAGCAATTATAAACAGGCATTATCTTATTCATCCTAGTGCTTAAATGATGATTAAATTC
>CAZOON010000382.1:0-2051 GCA_964581445.1 uncultured Halanaerobiales bacterium
TTGTATATTATAGATTTTTATCGTATACTATATATTTTAAAACTCCTAAATCGTACATCGTAATCATCAGGTTGCGGGTTCAAGTCTTTTTACATGAAAACTTAATTTGCTGCAATTATACTGTAATACATAGACCGGGTGTAATTAACCCGGTGTTTTATATTTTAGCATATTTATTTCTTGATATGAATTATAAACATGAGAAATTTCTTTCCAAAATTCTTCTGCACTTCCTTTCCCACATTTTATATCTATTGGTGGTCCTCCATGTTCTCTTATTATTTTCATGAAAAGCACATCATTTTCCAGGTTACCTGGGCCAGTCATTGGCAGATGAAAAATGCCTGGAGTAGAATACGAAAATAATGTATATTATCATATTAAAATGAATATATATGATAATAAGAAAAAAATCCAGCAAAAAATCCTTATGGATATTGACTATTATTAAGAAGAAAGGGGGATTTGATAATTTTAGTAAAATATAAAAAAGGGAGGATGTAAAAGTGAATAGAGATATGTTTAAGATTATTTGGATAGTATTATTGGTATTTTTTATTATTTCCCTTCTTGGAGCCTGCTCCAAAAGTCCACTTGATAATACTAAACCTGAGATTACAGTGATAGGAGTGGAAGATGGAGCAGTTTACAATACAGGTATTACCCCCCAGATATCGGCTAACGAAGAGGTAACATGGGATATTACTTTGACTAAAAATGGAAATATTATTAATTACAGCAGGGGAGATACCATAAGTGATGTAGGAGAATATATATTAATTATTAAGGCCACTGATAATGCCGGAAATGAACAAACACTTGCTTCCATAAGTTTTAAAATTTCTGATGATAATACTGCCCCCAATGTGAATATAACTTCTCCCATCGATGGAAGTCTCCTGGGAGAAAATCCTGTTACCGTTCAGTGGACGATTAATGATGAAAGTCCATATACCTGGGAGTTATACATTGGAGGTGCTACCAATCCTGAAATTACAGGTAACCAGAACTCAACTCATTCCTATACTTTTGATCCTGTAGAGCTTTTTGAAAATTATTATGGAGGAGTGAGGATTAGAGTAGAAGCTACCGATGAAGTAGGTAATAATAACGATAATTATGTGGATGTAATCATTGATACAAGACCGGATATTGTATTTGGAGACAATGGAAGCGGCAATTATTGGTGGGATGTAAATGATGGTAATTTAATAATTTATGTGGCTAATAACGGTCCCAGTACTGCTGGTGAAAGTAGAGTAAAGGTTAATTTTAATAATGGACAAAAAATAGACTATATTCAGGTACCTTCTATTGAATCAGGAGCAAATATAGAGTTACCTGGTGTAGATATGCCAAGCATTGGTGGCGGTGCTAATATCTATTTTGATGTTATTTTAGATGTTGATAATGATGTCAAAGAATCAAATGAAAATAATAATGAAGATAGCGATTTTCTGGTAACTTAAGTTCTTATTTTTTTACTTATGCTTTGATTAGAAAAGCGTAAATAATTAAATATATTAAAAGCGGGGATGGTAAATGCCTCGTTTTTTTGTTATAGTATGAAAAAATTCCAGTGTGTTAAATTCATTATCTAGAACACCATGAACACTATAAACATAAAAATGGTGCCAAAGGTGGGATTTGACCCCACAAGAGTTCAAGGTCTACCGGATTTTAAATCCTTTTAAAGAATTTTTAAAGGTTTTAAATATTTTTATCCTGCCATAATCCTGACAAAGATCTTAAAACCAGGTATTAGTAGTAAAATTAAAAACAGATAAACACATTAGCAAAAAAAGTATGAAAAATTATTGGATATTAATAAATTACTTCAATGTAGTAGATATGGTAATCAACAAATTATTATGTGTGAGGAATGTAACTTTTTTTTCAATTGCGAGAATGAATTTAATTATGAGCTAATGCTTGGGATAAGTCGAACTCTAATTTGCTACATCTTAAATATATAGCTAAAATAAATTGACAAAATAGCTATAATAAAATATAATAATAGGTATAAAATAGAACGGGGTGTTATCATGCGT
>CAZOON010000383.1:0-2044 GCA_964581445.1 uncultured Halanaerobiales bacterium
AGGTATTATGATTACATCTGCATTTTTATCATGTATAATGCCTGAACATGCTGTTGCAGCATTATTGTTTCCTATTATAATTCAAATTGCCAGAAGTCTAAAATTGAAACCACTGGAAAGTAATATGGGTAAGGCACTATTTCTTGCAATGGCCTGGGGTGCAGTTATAGGTGGAATTACAACCTATCTTGGTGGGGCACGAAATTTATTTGCTGTTGATATTTTAGAAAAAAATTATCATTTGAGTATTAGTTTTTTTGAATGGATAAAAATGTCTCTACCCATTCCAATAATAATATTAACAATAACTTATTATATTATTATTTTTAGATTCAAACCAGAGATAGATAGCTCAAAAGTTGTTCAAAAAGATTTGGAGCAGATATTAAATAAAAAAGGTGAACTCACAATTCCTGAAAAGAAATTAATTTTTGTTTTAATAATGGTAATATCCAGCTGGTTGTTTCTTTCCCGGGCAATTAACATAAGTATTAGTTCATTACTGGGAGGGGTTGTTTTATTTATACTGGATATTGTTAATTGGAATGATATAGCAGAGCGTATTAATTGGGGAGTAATTTTAATGTATGGTGGAGCTATTGTTGTTGCCAGTTCATTGTCATTGAGTGGGGCAGCAGGCTGGCTTTCTGAAGTTATTTTTTCTAATTTAAGTATAAATCCATTTCTTTTTGTTGCTTTAATCAGCTTGAGTACTATAATGCTTACTGAAGGAATTAGCAATGTTGCAGCAGTAGCTATTATTCTGCCTTTGACTTTTAGCTGGGGGAATATTATGGAGATTAATCCGGTAATTATTACTTTATCTGTGGCTCTTTCTGGTGGGCTTGCATTTTGTTTGCCAATGGGAACACCACCCAATGCTATTGCATATTCAGCTGGCTATTATAGTATTTCTGATGTTGTTAAAATAGGTATTATTTTAAATATTATTTCCTGGCTTGTTATAATGCTTATTAGTAAATTCTATTGGCCGCTCATTGGTGTTGATTGGTATATTTAAGATACTGTTGTGCCCAGGATTAAGTTAAATTTTTAACCACTGATTATGTGGTAGAAAATTTAACTTTAAACAAAATATTTTATTTCTGCTTCCGGCAAATATTTATTAATTTTTTCCCGAAAGAAATCCCCCGTTTTTTTCATAGTTTTTGCAGGATAGACATATTTACCATAGCCAAACTGTCCATATTTAAAATCTCGAACTTCTTCATTCATGGGTAATTCTGTATTGGGATAGGCCTTTTCAATGACCTTTTTAGCCCTTTCAGTAAAGCGATGAGTAATTAACTCAAAAAATATATTCCTGCCATTGCTGGCAAGTACAGTGGATAATTTCTTTATCAATTCTTCATATTCTTTTTCCCAATCATCATAAATGAAAATAGGGGCAATCAGGAAACCAAGAGGGTAATCTGCGGCATGAATTTTTTTGGAGGCTTCAATTCTTTCTTTTAGAGGAGGGGTTGTAGGCTCAAATTTTTTTATGGCATATTTACTATTTAGACTAAATCTGATTTCTGTTCTTTTATTGTGTTTAAGGTCAAGAAAGGGGTCTACTTCAGAAAATTTACTTACAAAACGAAAACGTCCCAGTTTACTATTAGCAAAAAATTTTATTGTTTTGCTGAGTGATCCAGACCATTTTTCTACAGGAAGAGGGTCTGAAGTGGCGGCACCTTCAAAAATTGTTTCCTCAGGTGCCCTTTCTTTCATGTATTTTTTTGCCTTCTCAAATATTTCTTCAATATTGACATATATCTTTATATATGGCTTTTTGCCCAGGTTTGTAGAAAGATAGCAATAATGGCAATGAGCCGGGCAACCGCTAACAAGCGGTAGTTGATAATGGGCAGAGGGTTTACAGCTTTGAAATTTGCTTAAAGATCTAACTGTAATAAGCACTGTTTTTTTGGCCCGATGAAAATTTTTATTAAATGAAACATTATAGTCAAAAGGGAAATGACCCCTTTCAGATACAATATGCAGATCTACATCCTCTTTTTGAAATAAATTATATAATTTT
>CAZOON010000384.1:0-2039 GCA_964581445.1 uncultured Halanaerobiales bacterium
GGAATACCCACTAGATCCTAAATCTAGCGCGTCTGCCAATTCCGCCACTTTCGCAATTTTTTAGCAAGTATAATGTTAGCATATCACCAGAATATTGTCAAGATATTTTCTGCATCTAATTTATATTTTTATTAAACTTAGCAACCTTTTTATTAAAATTTCTAATTTTATCATTATAATTTTCTGTTTCAGCAATTGCATCCATAATCTCCCAGGCCTTTAATAATGCAAATACACTTATTAAATTTGATTTTGTTGTATCTTTATCCTGAACAAGAATTGCCGTCATTAACCCCGCCTCAGTAATTAAAAACAAAGAACCTTTTGGCCACCAGTTTTCAGTGTAAACATGCCCGGCTGAAGGTAATACTGCTGACCAGATACCTGCTGTTAACTTCGACTTCAAATCCATATATTCCTTTTTTCCCCTATCTGGCTCCAGGTAATTTAATTTCCAGTAAATATCTGTACCCTTTAATTCTTTATTTTCTTCAAGATAATCCACTATCCTTTTACCTCTATTATCTCTTGTTGTAATTTTTGCCCCATATTTAAGCAATAACTCTATAATATATTCATTTTCAGAATATTTTGCTGCAAGCATCAAAGGTGTGGTTCCCTCATATGTATTACTAACATTAACATCAGCTCCTGAGCGAAGAATCATTTCAATAATAAATGGCTCATTAATTTCTTTAACAGCATACATGATTGCTGTATTTCCATTTACATCTTTTTTATTAATATTAAGACCGGAATTAATAAAAAACTTAATTATTTCTCTATCAGCTTCATTTTTCAAAGCATATATAAGTGGAGTCATACCAAGATTATCTGTTGTATTCAAAATAGCGCCAGCATCAATTAATAATTCAATAAGGTCCTGACTATTATCATATATTACTGCATAAAATATCGGTGTAAGACCATCCTGGTCACGCTGATTTAGCTCAGCATTATGAATTGTTAATGTCCTGATTAATTCATAACTGGCTTTATATTTTAAGGCTATCATTAATGCTGATTGTTTTTTATTATTTAATAAATCTATTTTTGACCCGGCATTAAGTAAATTTCTTACTGCCATTAAGTTATTACTATATGTAGCATACATGAGAGGGGTCCATCCCTGGAAATCTCTAACATCCGGATTTGCCCCCGCATCAATCAGCTCTTCAATTAAATATGAGCTCTTAAATCCACGTGAAACTATCATCAAAGGAGTCATACCATCTTTATTTTGAATATTTACATTTGCCCCGGCTTCTATTAATAATTCAGATTTTTCTTTTGAAGATATATCAAGTGCCAGTAATAAAGAACTATCACCATTTTTATTTATAGCATTAATATTAGAGCCAACATTAATTAAAGTTCTTACTATGTATGGATTATTATTATATTTAACTGCTAACATCAAAGCAGTCCATCCACTCGAGCTACTATAATTTATCCTGGCTCCATAATTCGCCAGCAGAATTATAACATAGGGATTATTATTATATTTTGCAGCCATCATTAATGGTGTCATCCCATTTTCATTAACACTATTAACATCAGCACCCGCTTCTAGTGCAGCCTGTATCTCTTCTGCTTCACCATTTTTACATAGTTCAAAAAAGTCTTCTGCTCCAACATTTATTGAAAAAAATGTTAATAAGAAAACAAGAAATATTAATAAAAAGGAATATCTCCTCATTATTAAACCCCCTTTTTAATAGTATTTTAAAATATTTCATAACTACTTGATAAAACAGGTGAATTCAAATTATCAAGTACCCTCTCCACCATTATACCTTCTCTTTCAGGATATTTATAACCATATGTAGCCCTGATAGCTGTAGAAATAAATTGCACACCTCTATCAAGGGCTATAGGTAAACTATCTCCCCTGAGCATACTGCCCACAACAACACTGGCAAAAGCATCACCGGTACCAGGAAAATCTGTAGGAATATAATCACAATTCACCTTCCAGAATCGCTTATCTTCACGATTAAAGGCAACAACTGCAGTTTTTTTTCTGTTCATTTCAGGTA
>CAZOON010000385.1:0-2037 GCA_964581445.1 uncultured Halanaerobiales bacterium
ACCTAACAATAATTAGATTATCATAGAGTCCCCGCTTTTTCTAGGTGGGCTCTGTTTGACGCTTACTTATCTACTACACCTGAAAATTTCAAATTATGGGCCAGAGATGACAGTAAGTCAATAATAATAGGTAAGGGTTCTGAGAGTCTTGCTATATAGTCTAATATATTTAAATTGTGTCAGGAAAGTGATATAGTAAATTTAATTGGGGCCACCCCTGTAGAACCAAATGATATTAAAAATGATGAAAAACATCTTCAAATAATGTATAATTTATTAAAACATACAGATAAAGCATTAGCCAGCATAGCGAGAGAAAGAAAAAGAATCAGGGAAATGTTTGATATGATTGAAATTGCAGTAGGGGATAAAGAAGTTTTAGAAGATAAACATTTTATTTTAGTGGGAGTTTGTCCTGCAAGTCCCTTGAGATTTGAAAAAATACCCTCAGAAACTATATTAGAATATGCAAAAAGAGCTCAACCTATAAAAATAGTTCCCAGTATTATGTCAGGGGTTAGTGGTCCTATTGGACTTTTTGGAACTGCAATATTGCAAAATGCAGAGATGTTAGCAGGTCTTGTCTTGATACAAATGATTAATCCTGGAAATCCAGTTATATTCATGCCAGGCTCTACTGTAGCAGATATGAGGACAGGGGCATATTTAACCGGTAGTCCAGAAGGTACATTAATAAATATAGGCAACATTTAGCTTTGTAAAGATTTATATAATATACCAAGTGCTGCGATGGTTTCAATAACAGATGCCAAGATAGTTGATTATCAGGCAGGACTTGAAACAATGCAGAATGTATTAATGTTATTAGCTGCTGGTGTGGATCATGTTAGTGAAAGTTTAGGAATTTTAGATAGTTATATGACTACATCATATGAAAAAATAATTATAGATTTAGAGATTTTAAGTAGAGTTGAGAGAATAATGCAGGGAATAGATACCTCAACATATGAAGATGATATTAAAGCTATTAAAGAAATGGGTCCAGGAGGAGTATTTTTAACACACCCGGATACTTTAAAAAGTTTTAAAAACAGATGGAGACCAACAATATCATGCTGGGATTCTTATAATGATTGGGAAAAGAAGGGATCATTGAGTATAGAAGAAGAAGCTAATAAAAAATATAAAGAGATCCTAAAAAAATCACCAGACTCTTTAATTGATGATAAAATAGATAAAAAATTAAAAAAATATATGGACGATATTTTGGAAAATAATTAAAATATTATTTAGACCACTTGCCTGGGTATATTCATTGTATACTCAGGTTTTTTTATAAATAAAATAAAATTGGAGTATTTTTCTAATGATGTTAAAATTTTATAAGTAATCGCACAAAATATATCTGAAAATTGCACAAAATAATTGCATTATATTGTTTAAAGTAGTATAATATTACTGGAGGCGATTGGATGAAATCGGCAAATTATAAAGAAGGCCATGTCATAACTGCAACTGAGCTCAAACAAAGTTTGGGTAAATATCTGTCTTTAGTGGAAGATCAGAATGATTTAGTTATAACAAAAAATGGGAAAAAAATAGTCAGGTTGACACCTTATATAAGTGATATTGAACAGTATTTTACTGTAAAAGAAAATGCATTAGATTATCAATATGGGGGAAAAAAGGTTTCTTATGAAGAATTTATGGAGATATCTGAAAAGAGTACATTAAGAATGGAATTTATTAATAGTGAAATATATATTTTATCTTCACCTAATATTAGGCATCAGGAAATACTTGGAAGATTACACCTTTTACTTGCAGGATATTTTCAAGATAAGCAATGCAGAGTGTTTTTAGCTCCTTTTGATGTATATTTTAAAAAGAAGGATTTCAAAGAACCTGATGTTATGCAGCCAGATTTATTAGTTGTCTGTGATCTGGAAAATAACATTAATGAAAAAGGTCGATATATGGGTACCCCTATATTAGTAATTGAGATATTATCTGAAAGTACCAGAAAAAAGGATATGATAGATAAATTAAATACATATATGATATCTGGAGTTGAAG
>CAZOON010000386.1:0-2035 GCA_964581445.1 uncultured Halanaerobiales bacterium
TACAATGGCCATGTACTGACAGGGATCATCCTGGAACAAAATATCTTCATAAAGATGAATTTGCGCGGGGAAAAGGTAAGTTCCATCCTGTAAGCTTTATTCCACCAGATGAAGAGCCAGATGAAGAATATGAATATATTATGATGACTGGAAGGATGTTGTATCATTTCCATACAGGTACAATGACCAGAAATTCGCCTGCTTTAGATAGACATGAGCCAGATGCTTATGTAGAGATTAACAAAGCAGATGCTGATAAATTAGGTATTGAAGATAAGGGTAGAGTGAGGGTTGCTTCACGTCGTGGTGAGGTTGAAACCTATGCTCGCGTGGGTGAGCGTGTAATGCCCGGGCAATTATTTATGCCCTTCCATTATGCTGAGAGCCCTGCTAATAGATTGACAAATCCCGTGCTTGACCCCAAGGCTAAGATTCCAGAATTGAAAGTTACAGCGGTTAAATTAGAAAAAATATAATCATGAATGCTATAGTTCTTGCCGGTGGAAAAAGCAGTAGATATGGTAGTGATAAAGCATTACTTAAACTTGAAAATCAGACTATGATTGAATTAATAGTTGAAAATTTACGCAAGATATTTAATAAAATATATGTAATAAGTAATGCGGATGAATATAGCTTTCTTGAAGATGTAGTATTTGCTGAGGATATTATACCGGGAAAAGGCCCCCTCGGGGGTCTTTATACCGGTTTAAAAATATCTGATGAGAAATATAATTTTTTAACCGCTTGTGACATGCCATTTTTATCAGCAGAATTTTTTAAGTTTCTTAAAAAACAGAAGAAGGGATATGATGTATTAGTACCTGAATACAGAGCTTATCTGGAGCCACTTAGTGGTATTTACACTACTGATCTTATACCATATATAAAAAGGGCATTAAGTAATAATCAATTAAAAATAAAAAGTTTTTTCCCTGAGGTAAATTTGAAAGTAATTAAAGAAGAGGAGATCAGAGAAATAGCTGATCCAGAGATATTATTTTTTAATATTAATTATAAAGATGATTTTCATAAAATAAAAAATATAACTAAATAAATTTCAGGGAGGTTATCGTGGAGCTTTTAGAAAAAGTAGTGATTGATAGAATTGAAGAGGGGAAATTAAAGGAAATAGATGATGATATTGTAAAAGAGTATCCCCTGAAAATAAAATTAAATAATAAATTGATTTTAACTATAGTTTGTAGTCCGGCCAATATTATTGAGCTTGCTACAGGATATCTTTTTGCAGAAGGTTTATTGAAAGGCAGTCAGGATATAAAAGATATTCAGCTTGAAGAAAATGTCATAAATCTTTTAACATATAATAAAGATAAAATAAATATGGAGAGCATGATAAAAAAAAATAGAGATGATTTTATTATTAATTATGATATAATCTTTTTTTTAATAAAAGAACTCTTTAAAAAATCCCTTGTTTTTGATAAAACAGGTGGGGTTCATAATGCCTTGCTTGCTAATAAAGATGGAAGTGTATTGGTTTTTAAAGAAGATATTGGTAGACATAATACTGTAGACAAAATCTGTGGACATATACTTTTAAATAATATTGATCCTAAAGGGAAGATTCTTTTATTAAGTGGGCGTATATCTACAGAGATTTTGCTAAAAGCTGCCAAAAGTAAAATAGCAATAATTGCTTCTCCTTCTGCAACTACAGATAAGGCTGTAAAATTGGCAGATAAACTGGGTATAACATTAATTGCTTTTGTAAGGAAAAAGAGGATGAATATCTATACACATAAAGAAAGAGTGAAATTTAATCAAGATTAATAATTTTCAATATAAATAATTTTTGCAATAAAAAAAATAATAAAACAAGAAGGATTTTTATAATTATTAGAGAATAAATATTATAAGTGTGTTTAATAAATAGATATATCTAGAAAAAAATAATATTACAAAAAAGCGTAAAATATAAATCAACATATCGGAGCAATAGTCGACAAACGACACATAATTAATTTTAAATATTTAAATATTTAAAATATTTAAATATAAAGGGGGGTTATAG
>CAZOON010000387.1:0-2035 GCA_964581445.1 uncultured Halanaerobiales bacterium
CAATGAAAGAAATGCTAAAGTCGATATAATTGAAGAAAATATCGATATGGGCAATGAAAATGATATTGATGTCAGCAGTGATTTGAAATATCGTTATTGTACAGAGGCATATATGATTAATAATAGCTCTGAATCAGAGATAAAAGAGATCTTAAAAGACAAAGGAGATTCTTTGCATATTGTATCATCTAATAATAGGACTAGATTCCATATTCACAGCAATAATCCTGCAGAAATAATGTATTTATTAAAGGATAAAGGGAAAATACTGGAACAAAAGGTTGATGATATGAAAAGACAGGATGAGGTGGTTCATAAAAGGATTAGTCAGATTGGTCTGGTAACAGATTCTATAGCTGATTTGCCAGAAAAACTAATTGATAAATATCAAATACATCTCATCCCGGTAAATTTAATTATTGATGAAGTTAATTATATGGATAAGCTTACTATAGGTCCTGATTTTTTTTATGATTATTTGGAAAATGCCCGGGAATTTCCAAGCTCTTCCCAGCCAGGCGTTGATTATATTTATAATAAACTCTTATATTTGTCTAATTATTATGATTCTCTATTAATTATATCAGTCTCTTCAGCCTTAAGTGGTACCATGAATTCATTTCAAAAGGCCATAGAAAAAGTGCAAACTGAGAGAGATATTGAGATATTTTTAATTGATTCTAAATTAAATTCTGGGGCTCAGGGTCTACTTGTATTAAAAGCAGCTGAAGAGATTGCTGCAGGTAAAAAGATAAGTAATGTAATTAACAATGTTTTAAAATATAAAGATAATTCCAGGATATTTGTTAATGTTGACACACTTGAATATATGGTAAGGGGTGGGCGAATAAGTCCTATGACAGGTTTTTTTGCTAAATTGTTTAATCTAAAGCCCATTGTATCATTAAATAAAGAAGGTGAAGGCACAATATATGATAAGGCCTTCAGTAGAAGAGGAGTTAGCAAAAAAATCATGAAACTTGCATCAAATTTATCCCAAAAGGGAGGGATAGAAAAGTATGCCATAGTCCATGCTGATGCTGAAAAGAAAGCCCTGGAATATAAAGAAAAACTGAGAAAAATTTTTGGTTTTGAGGCAGAATATATAATGAATATTTCTTCTGTTACTGCCCTGAATTCTGGAAAAGGTTCAATTGCCCTGTCAATACTTGCAAAGTAATATAATTAAGGGGGGTATATATGAATTTATTTCTAAACAGTGCTATACTTATATTTTTTTATTTTATCCTTGTTTTTATTATAGCCATATATAAAAAAGATAACTCTTATGTTGATATAGCCTGGGGATTTGGTTTTGCACTAGTGTCAATATATTTGTTAATAATTGAAAAACTTAGTATGGCAGAGATTATTCCATCTTTGTTAATAATTATCTGGGGGTTTAGATTAACAATTCATATTGCAGAAAGAAAAATTGGAAAGCCAGAAGATTTTCGTTATGCTAAATGGAGAGATGAATGGCAATTTTTTTATATACGTTCTTTTTTTCAGATATTTCTTTTTCAGGCATTATTAATGTATATAATAATCTTTCCTCTTATTAAAATATATTCTCAAGACAATTTAAAAATGGGGCCTGTTTATTACCTGGGGATTATAGTGTGGATTATTGGATTTTTGTTTGAAGTAATAGGAGACTGGCAGTTAAGAAAATTTAAGCAGAAAAAAATCAATAAAGGTCACATAATTCAAAGTGGTTTATGGAAATATACAAGACATCCCAACTATTTTGGAGAATCTACGGTTTGGTGGGGAATATTTTTAATAGCCACAGGGGCTGGAACTTCTTTTCTAGTTATAATTAGTCCACTGCTAATAACTTATTTATTATTATTTGTTTCGGGGGTTCCATTATTAGAAAAACATTATGAAGATAATAGTGAGTATCAGGAATATGCTAAAAAAACGAATAAGTTTTTACCCTGGTTTCCAAAAAAATAAAAGGAGTGTTGGATATGATTAATTATCTAAAAGCCTATATAATTTCTTTTTTAATATTTTTTCTGATTGATTT
>CAZOON010000388.1:0-2032 GCA_964581445.1 uncultured Halanaerobiales bacterium
AGGCTTGCTGCGGAGGACCTCCTTGGCAAAATATATCATTATGGTAGTCTGGAATTAAATAGTAATCATCCAGATATGGAGGTTGAAGATGGTTATATATATCGTCTGGATGAAGCTGATAAGAAAATAAGTTTAAGAGAACTTGCCTATAGGGTAAAAGATAGGGGAGAAAAGTTAGAGGGTGAGGGTACATTTTTCCCCAAAACATATCAGTTAAATAGTAATGGTCAGAGCCCTGATCTTTATGTAGCCTATACTTTTATGACACAGGCTATTGATATTGAAGTAGATACTGAAACAGGTTTGATTGAGGTTCTTGAAGTTTATACAGCACTTGACCTTGGGAAGGCCATAAATCCCCTTAATGTTGAAGGACAAATAGAAGGTGGAACTATACAGGGTATGGGAATGGCCCTGATGGAAGAGCAGGTAATAGAAGAAGGTATTACTATTAACCCCAATATGACTGGCTATCTTGTTCCAACAGCCAGTGATATTCCAGAATTTCATCATACTTTAATTGAAAACAGGGATGCAGATGGTCCTTTTGGAGCAAAGGGTATAGGTGAGCCAACATTGATTGCTGCTTCACCTGCTATTGCTAATGCTGTCTATGATGCTATTGGTGTCAGGATCTATAGTTTACCCCTGGCCCCTGATAAAATTTTAAAGGCTTTAAAAGAAAAGGAAGTTTCCAATGGCTAATAATTATTTCTTGACTGGGCCTATAAGGGTAGGTAAAACTACAATAATCTTAAAATTACTGGATCGTTTAAATTTAAATCCAGGGGGATTTTTTGTAGGGAGAGCGGGCAAAGATAAGGCCTGGCTGAAATTTTATTTTATTGCAGCAGAATTATATAAAAAGAATCGTTTTAATATCTCACCAGCTGATAAGGCAGCAGATAACAAAGTTGATAAAAAATTAATATTTGCATACAGGGAAGATAGATGTGAAAAATGGGTAATAAGGACTGAAGTTTTTAATAATATGGGGGTAGAATTACTGGAAAATGGTATATGTTTGGATATTGTGATTATGGATGAGCTGGGAAATTTCGAGAAAAGAGCTAAGCCTTTTCAGGATAAAGTTCAGGAATTACTGGATAGTAATGTTTTGGTACTCGGTGTCTTAAAGGATGCAGATAATCCTTTTTTAAATCTTATTAAAGAACGTAGTGATCTTATTTTAACTTATGTCAGTAAAGAAAATAGAGAAAGTGTTATGAATGATTATTATCATCGATTGAAGAAAATTATTTGAGGTGGTATAATGGCAAATATCAGTGTTAAACTATTTGATATGGAATTAAAAAATCCGGTGATGCCTGCAGCAGGGCCACCGGTAAAGGATGGTAGGGCAGCTCAAAAAGCAAAAGCAGGTGGTGCTTCAGCCATTGTAACAAAAACCATTTCGGTAAAGGCAGCCAGAGTACCCAGACCAAATATGGCCCAGGTCAGGGGTGGATTTATGAACACAGAATTGTGGTCAGAATTATCCCCTGAAAAATGGCTGGAGGATGAATATCCACTTGTGAAAAAAACAGGGTTACCTGTTATTGTTGGTCTTGGTTATACAGCAGAGGAGATAAAAGAACTTGCTGTTAAAGTAGAGCCATTTGCAGATGCCCTGGAGCTTTCTACTCATTATCTGGGTGATGACCCCAGCCCAATAATTAATAGTATAAAAGCAGCAAAAGAAGCAACAGAGTTACCGGTAATGGTTAAATTAAGTCCTCAGGTTAATATTGCAGAACTAGCTAAAGTTGCAGAAAAGGCGGGGGCAGATGGGATTGTTTTAATTAATTCTTTTGGACCAACCCTTGATTTTGATCTTAAAGATGGCAGGCCATTAATGGGAAGTCAGAATGGCTATGGCTGGTTATCAGGGAAGGCTATTTTCCCTCTTGCTTTACGAGCTGTTTATGAGGCAGTAAAGGCAGTTGATATTCCTGTTATCGCTGTTGGAGGTATTTCCACTGGATTGGATGCTATTAAAATGATTATGATGGGGGCTGAAGCTGTTCAGGTG
>CAZOON010000389.1:0-2031 GCA_964581445.1 uncultured Halanaerobiales bacterium
AAATATTATAGCTTTAGATGAAGAAAAAAGAGGTTTTATTTTGTTTTCCAGATTTTGACCACCCTCTTGCCTCATAAAATTTCTGTAACATCCTCTCATAATCTCTTTAAGTATTCATTCATTTGGTAAATAATTTACGTGGAAAATCTACAAATGTTTCACAGCCATCCTCAGTAACCCTAAAAGGCTCACTATTTTCAAAACCAAAATTATCAAGCCAGATTCCGGGCATAAAGTGAATTGTCATGTTCGGTTTAAGTATTGTCTTATCACCAGGGCGAAGACTTGCAGTATGTTCTCCCCAGTCAGGTGGATAATTTAAACCATAGGCATAACCAACCCTTGATTCCTTTACAACCCTGCTACCTGATATAGATTCTCTCCATTTTTCTTCGACTTCTTCACATGTAACACCGGGTTTAATAAAATCAAGAGTATTATTCAACCCATCAATAACTACCTTTGCGATGTCCTTCAACTCCTGAGGAGCTTCCCCCAGATATAAAGTCCTGGCAAGGGGACTATGATATTTATATTTACTTCCAGCAAATTCCATTAAAATAACTTCATCTTTCTGATATTTTCTATCAACCCAGGACAAATGTGGCGTTGCGGTTCTTTCCCCTGATGGCATTATGGGCGCAATTGCAGCATAATCACCTGTAAAGCTGTCAGTCCCTCTTATCTGAGCATGATAAACATTTGCGGCTGCATCTCCTTCTCTTACCCCCACATTGATCGAATCTATCGACGTTTGCATTACATTTTCCACAATCCTGGAAGCCATCTTCATATATTCTATTTCCTGTTCTGATTTAACCAGCCTGATACGTGGCACTAATAAATTGGCATCTAAAAAATTAGCATTCGGCAGGTCTGATTTTAATTGCTCCAGACATTTAGCAGTAAAATAATAGTTATCCATTTCTAAACCTATATTTTTTTTATCTACACCATATTCTTTTAATATATCAGCAACAAAAGACATGGGATGTTTAAATAAAGATTGTACATAATTATCTTCATAACCATATATATTTTTTTCGCCTATCCATGTAGTCAATTTTGCCCCATTAATATCCTGTTCTCTTCCAAACCAGACAGGTTTTTCTTTATTTAGAAAAACTAATGCACCCTGATGAACATAAAATGAAAGTCCATCATATCCAGAAATATAATTTATATTTGCAGGATGACTGGCTATAAGAACCTCAATTCCCTCTTGAGCCATACTTTCTTTAATATTTTTTAATCTGTCTTTATATTCAGGAATTTTAAAAACTGACATCATATTCCCATCCCTCTTCTTTTAAGATATTATTTATATTCATCTTCTACCTTTTTGTAAGATATTCTTAAATTCAAATGTTTATTTAATTAAATCACCCATTAAATCTTCATTATAAGAAATAATATGATTAATTATTGCCTTTTTAGTATTGACGATATCTTTTTTCTTTAAAAATTTAATAATATCATAATGCTGTTTAGCAGATTCAACAAGATTATCTTCCATTTTTAAATCTATAATCATTACCAATTTCAATTGATTATGCAAACTGGATAATATTTTTACAATATATTTGCTGCATGATTTTTCCCATAGATAATTATGAAAAGCTACATCCTGTTTATTCATTTCAATAATTTTTTCTTTTCTATTAATACCTTTCTCTTTTGATATTTTTACCATTTTATCAACTATTAACTCAAGCCTATTATAATCCTCATCATTTAATATAGAATCATTAATTAATAATTTAATGATTCTACTTTCAAGTAAAATCCTTATATCATATAACTCTTTAATTTCATCACGAGTAAATTCAACAACAAAACTACCTTTTCTGGGGATGTTTATTACTAATCCCTGACTTTCCAATTCTTTTATTGCTTCTCTGACAGGTGCCCGACTAATATTAAAATCTCCAGCAATTTTAGACTCCAGTATTCTATCTCCCGGTTTATAGTTTTCTAAAAAAATTTCTTCTTTTAAAAACTCAACAACTTTAGAACTTAAACTTTTGTGAT
>CAZOON010000390.1:0-2016 GCA_964581445.1 uncultured Halanaerobiales bacterium
TTGTTTCCATAATTCAGAATTAATCTGCCATCAAGATTAGTTATTTCTTCATTATCAGCAAAATCTGTATTATATCTTTTTTGCTCTATTTCCCAGCTAATCCTTATATCATCATTATATATATTTTTTATAGATTCAATACCAGAAACCATACGTAATCTAAGTATTATATAAATTGTTTCTCCGGGTTCTAAATATAAATTTTCATTATTACCAAAACTCAGGCTTTTAGCAACTATAGTGGGCCCTTTGTCTTTTATGGAAATACTGGCATTAACAAAACTAAGCCCTGCAGGAATCTCATCTTTAATTTTTATCTTTTTAAGCATATGATTACTATTATTCTTTAATTCCAGTCTATAATTGATAATATCCCCTTTAGTATAATCCTGATTAAATTCAACCGTTTTAATAATATCAAGCTGTTTATTTATCCTTTTTTTTAATACTAAAGCAGGATTTTCAATCTTTTTAGAATTTTTTATTATATTAGAGCTTTTTATTAATATAGGTGCTTCTATTTTTTTAACATAGGCAGGCAGACCAGATTTTTTAATTACATCAGCACTTTTTTCTGCATCTTTACTATTGGAATATTCCCCTGAATATATGTAGTAATAATCACCATTACTTATTAATTCAGCTTTAATGCCTTTATTCGATAGTTTTTGTATATAAGTCTCTGCATTATTTTCTTCAGAAAAAACACCAAGCTGCACCCGATAAATATAGCTTTCGGCATTTATTATTGGAGACAAAAGTAATAATAATATGCTTATAATAATAAAATAATAGAACTTATTTCTCATTCTCAACACCTGCCGTTCTCTCTGTCTTATACCAGCTACTATTTTTACCTTTTAATATTCCTGCAAAGTATTTTATAATACCATAGATTGATACAAAGAGCCATAACTGAGAATAACTTAGATAAGATATAATAACAAGAAAATAATTGTTTCTAGTACTTTCACCCTTTTCCATTGTCAGGGCAATGGATAATTCAATAAAATAAAGAAGATAGGCAAGAAGCCATAATAATAGAAAGGCTCCCGATACATTTAAACTCATATCTGAGAAAATTAATACAATAAATATTGCATCAGATATTAATACTGAGCTAAGTAATATAAAATAGGTTGAGAAAAAATAAATAAGGTCTACCAATATAGATAAATTCAAATCAAAAATTACTTTTTTAAAATGTTTAAATAAAACATATATATTACCTTCTACCCACCTTAATCTCTGTCTAAACCAGACCTTTATATTATCAGGCTCTTCTTCCCAGGTTACAGCAAAAGGCATAAAGGCAATCTTATATCCCTGTCTATATATATTAAAACTTAATTCCGTATCTTCTGCCAGAGCCTTAACATCCCAGCCACCAATCTCTTTTAAGATATCTCTCCTGATAATAAAGTTTGTCCCCGGGATAGTACACAATTTCATCAATCTCCATCTTCCTGCCTGGGAAATCCATTGAAAACTCAAAGTTTCTATATTTATAAATCGTGTTAATATATTTGTATACTTATTTCTTGTCCTGAATTTACCAATTACAGCCCCATAATCTTTATTATCTGTTATTGTTTTTACCAGATAAAGAAGTGATACACTCTCAGGAGTATTATCAGCATCATAGACAACTATATATTCACCTTTTGCTTCTGCAAAACCAAGGTTCAAGGCATTTGATTTACCCTTACCTCCACTTTTAATATCAGTTGTAATAATCTTAATTTTTCTCCTGGAATTTTTCTCCTTTATCTCAGATAAAATTTGCCCGGTATTATCACTGGAATTATCATTAATTACAATTATCTCAATTTTATCAGGTGGATAATCAAGTTTTAATAAAGCCTCCATTGTACGTCTTATTACCTTCTCCTCATTATGGGCAGGTATCATAATAGATATCATGGGAAATTCTTTAATATCATCTAAATAACTATCTTTTTTATCCTGAATCTCTGCATAAAATTTATGCCCACTGAGGGCTAAAATAATATTTAA
>CAZOON010000391.1:0-2010 GCA_964581445.1 uncultured Halanaerobiales bacterium
GCAAAAGATGTTAATATCCCAGGTTTAGAGGATCTTGGTGTATCTGAAGACGAACTGGAATTTTTAGCAGCAGAGGCAGAGAAAGATCCACAGACTATTGGAAATCCACGTGATATTAATAAAGATGGATATCTGGAAGTTTATATAGATGCATATAATAATATTTAATTTGTAACAATTAAATGGCTAATATATACTCTGTTGTTTAAAGGAGACCGGATAATGAAAAAAATAATTGCAAATATTGATAAATGTACAGGTTGTGAAATATGTACTTTAATTTGCTCCTTTAACGCCTGGGAAGGGTTTAATACACATAAAGGAAAATTAAAGGTCGATTTATTTGATAAAGGTGTTTTTAATTCAGTAAGGGTCTGTCAACAATGTGAAAATCCTGTATGTGAGAAGGTCTGTCCAGTAAATGCTATTAAGATTAATGAGGATAAGGGCATTGTAGAAATAAACGAAGATAAATGTATTGGTTGTGGAATATGTGTTGAGGAATGTCCTTATGATGCAATCTGGATGAATAAAGAAATGAAATTAGCCTATAAATGTGATCTATGTGGTGGAGACCCATTATGTGTTAAATATTGCCCTGCTAATGCGCTGGTGGTGGTCAATCAATGAAATATAAGGGATATATGCATAAATTTCTAATAATAGATCTCAATAAAAGTAAAAGTGAAACTTTAGACCTTGATGAATTATTAATTGAAAATTATATTGGCGGTAAAGGATTTGGAGTAAATTTATTTTTAGATCTTATTCCACCTGAGATTAAGCCCTTGAGCCCGGAAAATGTACTTATGTTTTTAACAGGACCATTGACTGCTACCCTTGCACCGGCAACAAGGAGTATGGTAGTAACTAAATCACCACTAACAGGCACCTGGCTTGATTCATATTATGGAGGTTATTTTGGTCAGGAAATAAAATATGCCGGTTATGATGGGATAATTATTAAAGGTAAAGCAAGAGATCTGACTTATTTATATATTGAAGATGAAAAAGTAGTATTTAAAGATGCAACTTATCTAAAAAATAAGACTATCTCTGAAACAACTGATATAATTAAAAAAAATGAAAAAGATAAAGATTTAAGGCTCGCTGCAATTGGTCCAGCGGGAGAAAATCTGGTAAAATACTCTATTATTTCCTGTGATTATAATCGCCAGGTTGGCCGTGGTGGGGCTGGTGCAGTAATGGGCTCCAAAAATATTAAGGCTATAGCTATAAAAGGAAGCAAATTAGTAGAAATTTCAGACAAGACTAAATTTTTAGATGCGGTAAATGAGGCCTATCAGGAATTAAAAAATTCTGAGTCAATACAGTATTTCACAAAAGATAGTACTGTTGGCTCTATACCCTTTGCCCAGGATATAGGTATGTTACCAACACGAAATTATTACGGCGGCCAATACGAGGAAGCTGACAAATTATCTCCTGAATACCAGAGAAAACTTTTTTGGTATAGAAATTATGGATGTAGTAGTTGTCCCATAAGTTGTGGAAAGGTTGGTAGAATATCTAGTGGTAAGTATAAGGGATTGACCACAGATACGGTAGAATATGAAAGTGTAGCATTAATTGGGGCAAATTTAGCAATAAATAACATGAGAGACGTAACTAAAATAGGATTTTTATGTGATAACCTTGGAATAGATACTATATCTACTGGAGGAAGCATTGGTTTTGCAATCGAGGCAAATCAGAAGGGTTTATTGAATAAAGAATTGATAGGAGATCTTACATTAGAATTTGGCAATGTAGAATCAATTATTAAATTAATTAATGATATTTCATATAGGAATAGTGAGATTGGTAATCTTTTGGCTGAAGGAGTAAAGGGAGCTTCCAAGAATATAAAAGGAAGCAATAAATTCGCTGTTCATATTAAGGGACTGGAAACTCCTGCCTGGCCTCCAAGGGGCGCGCCAGGAATGGGGCTAGCTTTAATGACTGCTGATAGAGGTGGTTGTCATCAAAGGGCATTTCCTGTTTCTTATG
>CAZOON010000392.1:0-1986 GCA_964581445.1 uncultured Halanaerobiales bacterium
AAGGATAGTCCAGGGTACCCAAGCCCCCAGCTCTTCTTTTAATTCAAATTGTCTAGGTATACCCATCAGGGCAGAATTGACAAAGAAATTCATAATTAAACCATTTTTGTAACTGGGGGCTACCCGGGATAGCTTTTTCACAAATTCTCGCATGGCCGGATTGCTCTGGTAAGAATCTTTTATAGCGGTGATCTCTTTATGGTGTTTATCGGTTTGGGCAACCTTATCAGCCAGTTCCATTACCTTGGGGAAATTCTTCTCCGGGTCTTTTTCCAGATAATTCATGGCCTGTTTGATGACCTGTTCGGCAGCAAACTTCCTGGCAAAGTCAAAGTTAATAGCCATTTTATTACCACTCCTTTCATTTCCAGTATCCCTGTACCCTCTGTACCTCCAGGATACTGCTATACTTTTCAAAAAAACTATAAAGTTTTAAATATAATAAATAATGAGCGGATTGCTATTTTATTTTTTCTATTAACCTGGAAATAAAATCAATATTTCCTTCTTTGTCATCCGGAAATTCCTGTGCAAAATCATGAATAGCTAGAATCATCAGTCGAATGACTCTATCTTTATCCTTATCGGGAATCTGTAAATCTCCCTTTTCCTCTGCATGATAAATTAAAGATCTCATAAGCATTAATAGGTGATTTTTTAATTCATCAACCATCTCGTGATTAATCTTGCTTCTAATCAGTTCCCTGCTAAAACCTTTAATTCTAAGTACTTCATTATAAAGTACTGAAATAAATTTATAGGTATTTTCGGATTTTTCAATAATATTGTTTAATGCAAAATAAATCTGATCAAAACTCTGTTTGAAGGAATTTAAGAATAAATCTTCTTTATTTGAATAATAATTATAAAGAGTACCTACTGAAATACCTACATCCTGGGCAACCATTTTCATCGTTACATGATTGTATCCATTTTCACCAAATAATCTAAAAGCAGAGTTATTTATTTTTTCTTCCAGCTTATCAATTACTTTCGGCATTTTAACCTTTTTATCTTAATCTAGTACAATTTTTTCTATTAAATAATATTTTATGAACTTATGTTCATTATAGATTAGCTGGCATGATTTGTCAAATTTTGCTGGGTCATTGACCTTATCTTTGTTTACCCATGAAGAACCACCTTCTTAGAAGGTGGTAAGGTTAAACCCCTTTTAGAGGTCCTTAAAGCCACCCGCTTTGCGGGTGCGATATTTACTTTGGAGTTAGATCTTCACTATTAACTTTTATTATAATTCCTCTCGCCCTGTTTTTTGCCTTTTAAGATAAGTATATTCTCTCTTCTGATATCCTTATTCTATTGTTTTTACTTTTGGAGGTATATTTTCTACCTTCCTCCACACTTCATTGTAATCCAATGCATAATTAAAGTCTTCAACTGCCTGATTTCTCATATGTTTGGTAATATCAAGATTTCTCATAATTAAAAGTTCTTCTCGTGATTTAGAGGCCTGTAACATACAAATACCGGATGGCGACCAGAAGCCAGAGCCTCCGGAAAAATAATTTCCAGTTTTGTCAAGAACTCCCACACAGGTTACTCCAATGCTCCAAACCTGATTATGTGAGGCAAGGGCGGCATGCTTTAAATCCCAGATATACTCATAATAGTTATCCATCCTGATGTTTAATAAAGGATACTCCCGAATACTATGTCTTCGCCAGGCTGCACTGTTAATAATGGCATCTACCTTATCGTCATAAGCATATTTTTCTGCCAGTGAATTAAATACCAGGTCATAACAGATGTTGATACCAAATTTACCATATTTAGTGGATACAACCAGTCTCTGATCATCTCCTCTGAAAAAGTACTTTTTTTCAATGGGTGTCAAAAAAATTTTATCATAGTAACAGTTCAGGTAGTCATTGTTTGGTCCAATAATAAAAGTAGTATCGTAGAATTTTTTCTCTTCTTTGCGGATATTATTGAATATTATCAGGTTTAACCCGTCATCTGACATTA
>CAZOON010000393.1:0-1978 GCA_964581445.1 uncultured Halanaerobiales bacterium
AATTTTTTAGGAGGAAGGTTGTTATCAATGTCAGCAAATAAAAAGCCAGATCAATTAGTGCAATCTGTTGATAGGGCATTAAATATTATTGAAAAACTTGTCAATATAAATAAAGGATTGGGAGTAACTGAGCTAAGTAATAGCCTTGGATTGCATAAAAGTACTGTTTATAGGCTTTTAGCCACCTTAAATTATCGAGGATATGTTAGTAAAGATAAGCGTAACAATAATTATAAAGTTGGTCTTAAATTATTTGAAATTGGTAGTATAGTTATAAACAATCTGGATTTAAGAAAAGAGGTAAAGCCTTATCTTGAAGAGATGATGGAAAAGACCAATGAAACGGTGCATTTGGGTATACTCGATCAAAATGAGGTAGTATATATAGATAAGGTTGAAAGTCCAGAAACTATAAGAATGTATTCTAAGGTTGGCAAAAGAGCGCCTACTCATTGTACAAGTCTTGGTAAAGTGTTACTTGCTTATTCAGAAGAAGATATTATTAAAGAAACTATATATAATAATGAGTTAAATAAATACACAGAAAATACATTGGTTGATCCTGATGAATTAAGAAAACATTTAGATATTATTAAAAAGTGTGGTTATGCCAAGGATAATGAAGAACATGAAGAGGGTATAAGATGTATTTCAGGTCCTATCTTTAATTATAATGGTGATGTGATTGCTGCCTTTAGTATAGCAGGACCCAATATTAGAATGACAGAGGAAAAAATTGAAAATTTAAAGGGACTGGTTATGGATTATTCGGCAAAAATGTCGGCAGCTTTTGGATATAATCAATTAAATTCCAGAACTAATTATTAGTTTAAGTTCATGAAATCGTTTTTTTGAATTAAATATATTTATCTTAAATCCGGTTAAAGTTGTTTTAACCGGATTCTTTTTGTGTTATGATATATTAAATAAATAGTATTGGATGAAATTGGAGGAATTTTGGATGAGTAAGCGATTAATGGCAGATATAGGATTATTTTTTGTAACAATAGGCTGGAGTGTAACTTTTATTTTGAGCAAGAATTCTCTGGCCACTCTTGCCCCATATAATTTTCTGGCTATCAGGTTTTTGCTTGCATTTATAATAGCGACCTTATTTTTCTGGAAGAGGATGTTAAAGATTAATAAAACGACTTTAAAGTATGGTTTTTTAATGGGTCTCCTATTATTTGTTACTTATGCTTTTCAGACAGTTGGTTTAGTATATACTACTCCATCAAAATCTGCCTTTATTAATGGGATGAGTGTTGTATTAGTGCCTATTTTTATTTCAATTACAATGAAAATATTGCCAGATAAAAAGGTAGTTTTTAGTGTTATTCTTTCTTTTGCAGGTCTGGGCCTTTTAACTTTAAACCAGGGTTTTTCTGATATTAATATAGGCGATATTTATACCTTCTTTTGTGCTGTTTTATTTGCGGTCTATATAATACTTATTGGAAAAATAAATGTAAATATAGAGTCTATTTCCATGGCAGTTTTTCAACTGGGGATAGTAGGAATTTTAAGTTTAATAACATCTTTTTTTATTGAAAATCCGGGTTTGCCTGAAGGAAGGGCCAGCTGGATAAATATTCTCATATTAAGTGTTATCTGCACAGCAGGTGCATATATAATTATTAATTTAGCCAGGAAATATACTACAGCTACTCATACAGCATTAATTTATGTGGCTGAACCTGTTTTTGCAGCTTTTTTTGCTTATTTTTTATATGGAGAGGTTTTAAGTAAAAAGGGTATCCTGGGAGCTATTTTGATATTGATAGGAATGCTTTTGGCTGAAATTAATTTTAAAAAAATCTGGAAGAAAAATCGTAATATCTTGAAGATTCCAAAGTTTTAAGGTATAATAATAGTAATTATTATTAGAAAAGTGGTGAGTAAATTGAAAAAACCCTTAAAGATTTTGCTGCTTGTATTTGTGATTTTAATAATTATATTGCTGTACAGATTTTATTTT
>CAZOON010000394.1:0-1975 GCA_964581445.1 uncultured Halanaerobiales bacterium
ATTCCACAGTCAGGGTTGATATAAATAGACTTGACAAATTGATGAATATGGTGGGGGAACTATTAATAAACAAAACAAGATTACAGGCTCTTGATATAAGTTTAAATAAATTTCATGATATATTACCACAATTGGATCGAGTGACCATGGAATTACACCATATAGTAATGCAAATAAGGATGGTCCCTGTGGGGGTTTTATTTACTAGATTCCCCCGGATGATAAGGGATTTATCCAAAAAAATAAATAAGGATATTGATTTTATAATAGAGGGAGAAAAAACAGAACTTGACCGCTCAATAATTGATGAATTAGAAAAACCCTTAACAAATTTATTAAAATATTCAGCCAATAGAAAGGCAAGTAGCAAAATTATTTTATCTGCCTATCAAAAAGGTAGTGAAATCATCATTGAAATAAAAGATGATGGACAGGATATTGACATAAAAGAACTGATAGTAAAAGCACTTGAAAAAGAGATAATAGTTGAAGAACAAATTGAATTAATGTCAAGTCAGGATAAACTGGGTTTAATATTTAAAACTGATATAATGAATGAGGTTAAAGCAAAAATAGAGAAACTGGATGGAGAAATATATATTGAATCAAAAAAAGGGCAGGGCAGCAAATTTACGATTGTCTTACCATTAACCCTGGCTATAACAGAGGCATTAATGGTAAAAATCAACAAAGAGATATTTGCTATACCATTAAATGCAATCAGTGAAATATTAAAAATTGAGACTAAAAATATTAAACAGGTAAAAGGTAATGATGTCATATTATTAAGAGATGAAACGATTTCCTTAATAGATGGCAAAAAAAGTTTGAATATGAATGTTGAATACAACTTATATAAAACAAAAAAAGAAATATCTGTTGTAATAATAAATAATGGAGGTAATCCTATAGGTTTAATTGTAGATGAATTATTATATCAACAGGAGATAGTAATAAAATCTCTCAGTGATTATCTTGAAAATGTAAAAAATATCAGTGGGGCAACAATAATTGGAGATGGAGAGGTTGCTTTAATACTGGATGTTAAGGATATAGCCTGAGAGGGGAGTGAATATAATGACTAAAAAAGAAAAAATTACAGAAAAAACTCAATACATATCATTTATTATTGCCAGAGAAGAATATGGTGTGGAGTTAATTCAAACAAAAGAAATAATAAAACCTTTAAAAATAACACCAGTTCCCAACACTTCAGATTACATTTCCGGGGTAATTAACTTAAGGGGACAGGTTATACCTGTTATTGATATGAAAAAGAAGCTAAACCTTGCTATGGAAAAAGATAAAGCTAGTAGTAAAGATGAAGAAAAAATAATTATTATTAATATCAAGGGTATGCTTTTAGGATTATATGTTGATTGTGTAAAAGAAGTAGTAAATTTAAAAAATAGTGAAATAAAGGATGTCAAAGAAACAAAAAATGAAATTGAAAAAGAATTTATCAAAGGTGTTATCAATATAGATGAAAAACTAATAATAATTTTAGATTTAAAAAAATTATTATTTGCAAAAAAAGAAAAAAAGGGGGCTTAAAATAAATGCCTGCCAGGGAAGAAGAAATAAAGCAGTATATAGAATTTGAAATTTCTGATCAAATATTTGGTATAGATGTATTAAACAGCCGGGAAATAATCAAGCCACAAGAAATAACCATATTACCTGATTCTCCAGAATTTGTTGAGGGTATAATTAATCTAAGAGAAGAGATTATCCCGATAATTAATTTAGAAAAAAAATTTAATATTAGGTCTAATAAAAATAAAGTAATTAATCGTCAGGTAATTATTATTACAATAAATAAACTATTAATTGGATTAAAAGTAAATGAAGTTAACGGTATAATAAGGATAAACAATAAAAAAATCAAAGATATCCCGGGGATAACACAAAAACTAAACAAAAATTATATCAAAGGGGTTGCTTCTTTAGATAAGGGTTTATTAATTATATTAGA
>CAZOON010000395.1:0-1940 GCA_964581445.1 uncultured Halanaerobiales bacterium
ATTATTAGAAGAAAAATTACCTGCAGGATTAAAAAGATATATTGCTGAACATAATATAGATTTTTATATAATCAACGCCGTAGATATTGCCTCTAAACTTGGACTTGGTGGTAGGATTAACATGATTATGCAGACAGCCTTTTTTAAAATTGCTGATATAATTCCTGTTGATGATGCCATTAAATATTTAAAAGATGCTATTAAGAAGACTTATGGACACAAGGGAGATAAGATTGTAGAAATGAACTGGAAGGCCGTTGATAGTTCACTTGATGCAATCAAGAAAGTTGATGTCCCTGAAGCATGGATAAGTGTAGATGAGGCAGCGGTTATTGAAGAAGATAAACCAGATTTTATTAAAAATATACTTGACCCAATTAGTAAACAAAAAGGTGATGAATTACCGGTCAGTGCCTTTAAAGGAAATGAGGATGGTACATTCCCGGCAGGTGTTTCTGCTTATGAAAAACGTGGTACTGCTATTAATGTACCTGAGTGGCAAATTGATAATTGTATTCAATGTACTCAATGTTCACTGGCCTGTCCTCATGCAGCCATCAGACCATTCTTTTTAGATGATGAAGAACTTGAAGCTGCCCCAGAAGGTTTTGAAACCAAAGCTGCTATGGGCAAACAATTAAAAGGATTACATTATCGTATACAGGTAAGTCCTTATGATTGTACTGGGTGTGGTGTCTGTGCTGAAGTTTGTCCTGCTAAAGATAAAGCCCTTGTAATGAAACCATTTGCCAGTCAGGCAAATAAAGAAAAGGATAACTGGGAATATGCTGTTTCTCTAAAACATAAAGAAAATCCACTTAAGAAAAATTCAATTAAAGGTAGTCAATTTGAACAACCACTGCTTGAATTTTCAGGCGCCTGTGCCGGTTGTGGAGAAACACCTTATGCCAAGTTAGTTACTCAGTTATTTGGTGATAGAATGATTATTGCTAATGCCACAGGTTGTTCATCAATCTGGGGTGGTTCAGCACCTACATCAGTATATACAACAAATGATGAAGGACATGGACCCGCCTGGGCAAATTCATTATTTGAAGATAATGCTGAATATGGCTATGGTATGTATCTGGGAATGGAGCAGATTAGAAATAAACTTGCTGATTTAATGAAAGAAGCAAGTGAAGAAGATATATCTGAAAAATTAAAAGAAGTCTTTACTGAATGGCTTGAAGGTAAGGATAAAGCTGAAGAATCTAAGTCTGCCAGCAAAAAGATGCTTCCTTTACTGGAAAAAGAACGGGATAATGAAAAAGTAGCAGAAATTCTTGATAATAAAGAGTTTCTTGTTAAAAAGTCTCAATGGATATTTGGTGGGGATGGTTGGGCCTACGATATTGGTTATGGTGGCCTTGATCACGTGCTTGCTTCTGGTGATGATGTTAATGTATTGGTATTTGATACAGAGGTATATTCAAATACTGGAGGGCAGTCATCAAAGGCTACCCCAACTGCGGCTGCTGCCAAATTTGCTGCTGCTGGCAAGAGGGTTAAGAAAAAGGACCTGGGGAGAATGGCTATGACTTATGGTTATGTATATGTTGCCCAGATAGCCCTGGGTGCTAATATGAATCAGGCTGTCAAAACACTTGCCGAGGCAGAGGCTTATCCTGGTCCATCACTCATAATTGCTTATTCGCCATGTATTGCTCATGGTTTAAAAGATGGGATGAGTTGCAGCATTAATCAGGAAAAGAAAGCTGTAGAGGCTGGATACTGGCATCTATATAGGTTTAATCCAGAATTAAAAGAAGCAGGTAATAATCCATTCAACCTGGATTCTAAAGAGCCCAAAGCTTCTTTTAGAGACTTCCTATTAAGTGAAGTCAGGTTCTCATCCTTACAGAAGACCTTCCCTGATGTTGCAGAAGATATGTATAAGGATTCTGAAGAGGATGCTAAAGATAGATATGAGGAATAAA
>CAZOON010000396.1:0-1934 GCA_964581445.1 uncultured Halanaerobiales bacterium
TGTAATTGCCACTGACCCTGATAAAAATATTATTTTAATTAACCCCGCTGCTCGAAATATGTTTGCCCCGGGGAATAAAGAAGTGAATAAAAAAAATATTATAGAGGTTACAAGACATCACAATATTGATTTTTTCTTAACAGAGGTATTAGAAGAAAACAAAATTATTACTAAAGAAATTAATTTTAATTTTAATGATAAAGTTTTTAGATGCCATTTTGCGCCTATAACAAGTGAGGCAAATGAAGTAACAGGTGGAGTTATTGTATTTACTGATATTACAGAATTGAGAAAGTTAGAGCAGGTAAGAAAGGATTTTGTAGCCAATGTTTCTCATGAATTGCATACTCCGTTAACTTCAATAATTGGTTATGTTGATACATTGATAGAATCAAAAATTGAGGATGTGAATACACAGAATAAATTTTTGAAAATTATTAAAAGTGAGGCAGACAGGCTGGCACTTTTGCTTAAAGATTTATTGAATCTTTCTAAAGTTGATGGGAGAAAGTTCAATCTTAAACCCGGCAATTTAAATAAAATAATTTTTAAAATTATTGAAATATTGAAAGATAGTGCAAAAGAAAAGAATATCAAAATTCAAACTGATATTGAAGATATGCTTCCCATGGTTTTAATGATTCCAGAACAAATTGAGCAAGTTTTAATAAATCTTATTGATAATGCAATTAAGTATACATCAGAGGAAGGAAAAATTATAATTAAATCCTACGCAAAGGACAATAGGGTTTACGTTGAGATTAAAGATAATGGTATAGGTATACCCAGAGAAGATCAGGAGAGGATTTTTGAACGTTTTTATCGTGTGGATAAGGCAAGATCCAGGGCTATGGGAGGAACAGGTATTGGACTTTCTATAGTTAATAATATTATTAAGGGTCATAATAGTGAAATAAGTATTGAAAGTGAATTGGGTAAAGGAACAGTATTTAAATTTTATCTAAAAAGATTATTGTAATTGTAACATTTTATTAACATTTGTTTAATTGTAATGTAACATCTGGATGTTATTCTATAAAGGAATTAAGATTACATTAATTTCACAAGGAGGAATATCTGGATGTTTAATTCTAAAAGTTTGATTGTTGTTATGGTTGCAGTTATGGTTTTTGTCATGGGTCTTGCTGTAGTTTCTGCTGAAGAAACCCTTACGATTCAGGGTTCAAGTACTGTTCTCCCTATTGCTCAAAAAGCAGCAGAGGTTTACATGGAAAAAAATGCTGGTGTTAGTATTTCTGTAAGGGGTGGCGGTTCCGGTAACGGTATTGCTGCATTAATTGATGGTGCTGTGGATGTTGCAGATGCTTCAAGATTTATCAAAGACAAAGAAGTAAGTGCTGCAATTGCTAATGGTATCTACCCTGTACCTCACAGAGTTGCTATGGACGGTATAGCTGTTGTTGTTAATCCTGCAAATTCTGTAGATGAATTATCAATGGAAGAAATTAAAGATATTTACACTGGTAAAATAACTAATTGGAGTGAACTTGGCGGCCCAAGCAAAGAAATTGTTGTTGTTTCACGTGACTCAAGTTCAGGTACTTTTGAAGTATTTGGAGAAATAGCCCTTAAAGGCGAAAGAGTTGCCAATACTGCTCTTTTGCAGGCTTCCAATGGTGCTGTAGCTGGTTTTGTATCTGATAATGATGCAGCTATTGCTTATGTAGGTTTAGCTTATCTATCTGATAGTCTCAAAGCAGTAAAAATTGGTGGTGTTGCACCTTCTAACGCAACTGTTGCCAGTGGTCAATTTCCAATTGCCCGCCCATTATTTATGTTCACTGATGGTTGGCCAGAAGGATTAACAGCAAGCTTTATTAACTTTGTGCTTAGTGCAGAAGGTCAAAAAATAGCTGAAGAAGTTGGTTATGTTCCACTTCACTAATAATTGGCAAACATATATATAATATATA
>CAZOON010000397.1:0-1934 GCA_964581445.1 uncultured Halanaerobiales bacterium
CATCAAGAATATCTTGATTTAATATTTCGGGAATAAAGCCGGCCCCTATACCTTCAATACCATGAGGAGCAGCGTTTTTCTTAGAAAGCACAGCAGATTCAGCTGGCTCTACAGCAATGATTTTAATATCCGGGTATTTCTTTTTAAGGGTTTCACCTATACCGGTAATGGTACCACCTGTACCTACACCTGCCAGGAAATAATCAATCTTACTATCTATAGCAGCAATAATCTCAGGTCCTGTTGTCAGGCGATGAACCTCAGGATTGGCAGGGTTAGTAAACTGAGCTGGCATATAGTAATCTTCATTTTCATTTACAAGTTCTTCTGCTTTTTCTATGGCCCCTTTCATTCCTTTATTACCTGGAGTTAAAAGCAATTCTGCCCCAAATGATTTTAAAAGGGTAATACGCTCTTTGCTCATGGAATCAGGCATGACCAGTACCACCTTATATCCTTTTATAAGGCCTATCAGGGCCAGTCCCACACCGGTATTTCCACTTGTAGGCTCAATTATTGTGCTATTTTCCTTTAATTCTCCAGCTTCTTCGGCCCGTTTAATCATATTATAGGCAGTTCTATCCTTAATACTTCCCCCGGGATTAAACATTTCAAGTTTTAGTAATATAGATGGTCCATCTGTTTGAGGCAGTTTGTTTAATCTTACGATTGGAGTATTACCTATAAGAGTAAGAAGCTCTTCATTATTTTGCAATTTCATCAAACCTTCCTTTTCAAAATATTTCTTATCATTATATGTTAATGAGTATATATTTACAAATAAAGCCCCGGAATAATCCGGGGCAATTAATTTTAATTATTATCTTCTTCATCAAAGTATTTATAAAGCAGATCCAGTACTTCACCAAAACGCTGAAAATGGACCACTTCTCTTTCCCTTAAAAAGGAAAGGGTATCAATAATGGCCGGGTCATTTGTCAGATCCAGAAGATATTCATAGGTGGCCCGGGCCTTTTGTTCTGCGGCCATATTTTCATGGATACTGGCCAGTGGGTCTTCCATTGAGGCCATATAGGCCGCTTTCCAGGGATTACCTGTTGCATCAGCTGGATAAACCGCCCTGCCGTGTTGTACATAATATCCTCCCAGTCCTGCTTCTTTTAATTCTCTGGCCGGTATCCCTTCTGTTAATTTATAGAAAAGGGTGGCGATTATCTCCCAGTGGGCCAATTCCTCGGTACCAATTGTATTCAGGGTGGCTTTTCCTTCCGGGATAGGGAAGGTGTACATCTGGGAGAGATATCTTATACCTGCTGAAAGCTCACCATCAGGTCCCCCGAATTGAGTTATAACGAGTCCGGCAAATTCCGGGTCTTTTTTGGAGATATTGGCCGGATATTGTAATATTTTCTTGTAATTCCACATAAAAATTATTCCTCCTTTCAAATGTTTTCTTAATATCTAATCTGCCAGGGCCAGGGTTCATCTATCCAGTCCCAGGGATATGAGAAACGGGCACAGTTTAAGGTAAGTGGCCCATATTTTTCAATATATTCATCCTGTAGTGCCATTAATTTTCTAATGGTTCGGTTCCGCATATTTAAGGCCCTTTCATCAGTAGGATGTGTGTTGAGATAAAGGGCTAATTCAAGAGCGACAAACTGGATTCTTTGAATATCTTTAATTAAATTAAGTTTTTCCATTTGATTCACCTCCAGATACCGGTTTTATTATTGCCTCCGGTAGGGTCGATATAATTCAGGGAAGAGTGTCCCTTTTTCCAGGGCTTCTTCCGGAGAATAACTTTCTGTATATTGTTGAAAAAGGACATAGGCCCGGGCGAGTTCAAGATTGCTCATCCCGGGGCCAGGGTCATAATAATTTGATAATTTCATGATACTGTTCCTCCTTTAAATGATTGATTTATGATATATATTCTTATATATAATATATTAAATTAGAGGATTAATTGT
>CAZOON010000398.1:0-1932 GCA_964581445.1 uncultured Halanaerobiales bacterium
AATTTTTGTAGGTACTTTTTTCTGCTACCTGAATACGCACTTCCTGCATTAATCTTTTTAATCTCTTTTACCAATATGATAGCCTTCCAGTAATAGTTTTTGATAAATATGGACAACATCCTAGGTTTTGTGGCTTCTGATATATATTTAACTTATTTATTGATATATTTCCATTTGTATTTTTGATAAGGCCATTCGAATCTTGCAAAATTATCTATATTGATTTATTTTTTGTTGATATTTTAGAGCATTTTTTATTGAAGATGATATTTTTTGTAGCCTATTTCAAGTTATTCTAATTTTTTTACAGAAAACCATAACACACACTCGATTAATCACTCCTACTATACTCCTCAGGATTAACAATGAATAATATGAATAATAAATATATACGTGGATTAAATAATATCATATGGGGTTACCAGGATAAATTTCATACTATTATTGATAAATTTATCAAGCAAGTCTATTTGGAAATTAATAATAACTCAATTTGCTTTAATATTTTTAACGTTTTTTTAAAAAATTATCACACAAAGATTATAATATTATTTTAAACGAATTTCTATTGGTATTGGCTACTAAGCTAACCTGGATTTTAAAAGAACCATACATTTTTAAAGAGTGGGGCAATTTCGGAATTAGCTTGATTGATGAACAATGGTATTATACCTTAAAATACTTCCAACTTTGGAATGAACAAGAACTTAATATTACAGAGCCTAAAGAAATGAAAATTATTCTCTACTACATTCAATATATTAAAAATACAACAAATATAAATATGGCATTATCATTTTTTTAGAGTTATAAAAAACTCAGAAAATTAATAGAAATGAATCAAGTCAATATATTTGTATCACTAAACAGAAAATCAGAAAAAAATAACCCTTTGATTCTTAACATTTATATTTTTTCGCATATTCGAACATTGCAACAATATTTTCAGGAGGAACATCTGGCTGAATATTATGTACGGCACTAAGTATATAACCACCATTTTCACCAAGTATATCTATTGTTTTTTCTACTTCTTTTTTAACTTCTGCTTCATCCATTCTATTCAGTACACTCTGGGTATCAATAGCACCCCAAAAACTTAAATCATTACCATACCTTGACTTTAAAGTTTTTGGATCCATATTTTTAGCGGATACTTGGACTGGATTAATTACATTAATGCCAATTTCGATAAAATCTTTTAAAATGGCTTCAATACTTCCACAGCTGTGTATATGTATGATAGTATCTGGAGCAAATTTGCGAATTAGATCAGTATATTTCTTAAATCTAGGCTTAATAATCTTACGGAAAAAATCAGGGGATACCTGCAAACCTGTCTGCATACCAATATCATCTGCCATTTTTATTATATCAACATGTTTCGCAGCTTGTTTTAGTATTTTTTCAGCTATTGCCATATTAATCTCTAAAACTTTATCAAATAGTGTCTCTAGTAATTGAACATTCCCTGCACAATCCATATACCAATCTTCAAATCCACGCAAATATTGTGTTGTATGAATTATAGGTGCAGGTAAACTTAATACTAGTGCTTTATCTGTTTCTTCCCTCATTTTTTTTGCCATTTTATTTAAATCTTCATTTATAGCAATTTCATCTGGATTAGGCCAATTATAATTTAAGATATCTTTGATATTAATATCACCGGCTAGTGGATAATTCACTTGCTCATAATAAAATATATTTTCCTTTTTTGTCCATTTTATACCCCATTGATCAATATATGTGTAATCATTTACCCATTTAATTGGTAAAGTTCTTGAGGGAAAGACACCCCTAAAATCTGTTTCAAAATATTCCTGAATCTCTTCTGCTACTTTTACAGACCTCATCATCATGTCAAGAAATTCAATTTTATTTTGTTCAAATCCTATATGTTGTATTAATTTATCATACCCTTCTTTTATA